>NZ_VSWE01000020.1:0-93187 GCF_009668275.1 Herbaspirillum sp. CAH-3
TGTGCATGGCGTTCTCCTGAGGGGGTGAAGGTTGGGGGGCGGGCTGGCCCGGCTGGGGCAGCAGGCCGTCATCGGCATTGGCCAGGGGATCCTCGGTCCCATCCGGCTCCACCACATGGCCGGGGTCGGCCACGATGTGGTCGGGCGCGGGACTGGCTTGGGAGCCGCCGGGAATGCCGGGCGGACGCAGCAAGGCTGCCTGCGAAGCAGGCGGCGGAGTCGGACGCGGAGATGATAGGGGATCCTGCTGAGACGGTTCCATGGCAGTCCTCCTGGCGAAATTGGATCGATGCACCATCTTAAGAAGCCCCTGCCCTGTCCTCAGCCAGACATCGGCCCATTCGCCTGTAGGAACTCACGAAAAAAACGCCGCCAACCCAAAGGGCGGCGGCGTTTTCCGTGGAGGGCGGCGGTGCTTCAGCTCGACTTCAGCGCACGCGTCACGATCTCTTGTGCCTCGGCGAAGATGCGCTCCAGATGCGCCTCATCGCGGAAGCTTTCACCGTAGATCTTGTAGATGCTCTCGGTGCCCGACGGGCGCGCGGCAAACCAGCCATTGTCGGTGACGATCTTCAGGCCACCAAAGGTCTTGCCATTGGCAGGCGCGGTGGTCATGACTTCGCGGATGGTTTCACCGGCCAGTTCGGTGGAACTCACGTCCTCAGGGGAAAGCTTTGACAGGCGCGCCTTCTGCTCCGGTGTGGCAGCCGCTTCCTTGCGGCCATTGACGGGTGCACCCAACTGCCGGGTCAGGTCCTGGTAGATCTGGCCAGGGTCGCTGCCGGTGCGGGCAGTCATCTCGGCGGCCAGCAAGGCGGCGGTGATGCCGTCCTTGTCGGTGCTCCAGGGCTGGCCATCGAAGCGCACGAAGGAAGCGCCGGCGCTTTCCTCGCAGCCGAAGGCCAGGCTGCCGTCATACAGGCCGTCGACGAACCACTTGAAGCCCACCGGCATTTCCAGCAGCTTGCGGCCCAGGTGGTTGGCCACGCGATTGATCATCTGGCTCGACACCAGGGTCTTGCCCACGGCCGTATCGGCGCGCCAGGCGGGGCGATGGCGGAACAGGTAATACACCGCCACCGACAGATAGTCATTGGCCGGCAGCAGCCCGGTGCTCTTGGCGACGATGCCATGGCGGTCATGGTCGGTATCGCAGGCCATGGCCACGTCGAAGCGGTCCTTCAGGGCGATCAGCTCGCTCATGGCATAAGGCGAGGAGGGATCCATGCGGATCTGCGCGTCCCAGTCCAGCGGCACAAAGCGGAAACTGGCATCCACATCGGTGTTGACCACTTCCAGGTTGAGCTTGTAGCGATCGGCGATCGCCGACCAGTAATGCAAGCCGGCACCGCCCAACGGGTCCACGCCGATCTTCACGTTGGCCGCCGAAATGGCGCCCAGGTCAATGATGTTGGGCAGGTCGCCAACGTAGTTGTCCAAATAGTCGTAGCGACGCGTGGTGTCGGCCTTGAGCGCCTTCTCGAAGCTGATGCGGCGCACGCCTTCGAGCTTGTGCTCCAGATAGCCATTGGCGCGCTTCTCGATCCAGCTGGTGACGTTGGAGTCCGACGGGCCGCCATTGGGCATGTTGTACTTGAAGCCGCCGTTGTCGGGCGGATTGTGCGAAGGCGTGACCACGATGCCGTCGGCCAGCTTGTCGCGGTGCACGCGATTGTGGGTGAGGATGGCATGCGAAACGGCCGGCGTGGGCGCATAAGGGCTGCCCTCGGCCAGCATGGTCACCACCTCGTTGCCCGCCAGTACCTCCAGCGCGCTGTGCCAGGCCGGTTCCGACAAGGCGTGGGTATCGATGCCCAGGAACAGCGGCCCCTTGAAGCCCTGCTCCTTGCGGTAATCGCAGATGGCCTGGGTGATGGCCAGCACATGCCATTCATTGAAACTGTGGGCATTGGCGTTGCCTCGATGGCCGGAAGTGCCGAAGGCCACGCGTTGGCCAGCCTCGGCCACATCAGGACGCAGGCTGTAGTAGTTCGACAGCAGCACCGGCAGGTTCACCAGGGCGGAAGGCGCGGCACGCTTGCCGGCAAGGGGATTGACGCTACTCATGATGTTTTTTCTGGATGAAGGAATACCTGAGGAATCGAAGGCGCAGGCCAGGGGTGCGCCCCTTCGCAACTTAATCTTTTACTAACGTCACGGCTATTGTAACGCGGGGATGGCGCGCTGCAGCATCGATATGAACATTCTTGCAGGAGTCTTGCCGCAGATCACAATTTTTGCGCTTGGCGGGGCCGGATCACGACCGTTTGCCGCTGCCGAGTGAAGCATGATTCCGGAAAGCAAAACGCGCCCGGGCGCAGGCACGGACGCATTCATTGGGGCTTCACGCCGGCCGGGGTATCCCCGGCCGCGTGTGGGCCTGGTCAGGCACGCCGGAAGGCACGCACGATCACCAGCAAGACGATGGCGCCCAGGGTGGCCGTGACGATGGAGGCCAGGATGCCGCCACCCACGGCGATGCCCAGCAGGCCCGCCAGCCAGCCGCCGATGACGGCACCGACGATACCGATCAAGATGTCCGCCAGCAAGCCGAAGCCGCCGCCCTTGACCAGCACACCGGCCAGCCAGCCGGCGACGGCACCAATGATCAGCCATGCGATGAGTCCGTGTTCCATGATGTTCCCTTTCAATCGTTCTGTCGTTCTTGGGTTGATGTCGGAATCCGCCGGGCGGCTTCCTCTTCTCTGCAAGCGCTCGGCGCAACAGATGAGGTGATCATAGAAAAACCAGTCCGGGAGAGGTATCGGACAGCGGCCCATTCCCCTGTAGGACAAGCCCGCCATGTGCGGCTGTCGAGCCTGTACGGGGATGCGGGTACATCGTCGCGGGGGTCGGCGGGGTAGATGCAGACCAAGCTTCCTCTTTTCCTACACAGCAAAAGGCGGCATTCCTATAGAGAGGAAGCGAGAGTTTTTTTACTCTTGCTTCCCATAGGCGCAGTGCAGCATGCAATCGTTTGCGGCACCCAGCCCCAAGCCAATACCAATAGTGCATTTGCCAGCCCGATATGTTGAGAGAGCCGCCGATCATGTCCGCCATTCAAACCAGTGCCCGCCCGTCGCCCGTTTTCGCCAATGCCTTCGCGCTCAATGCGTTCGCGCCTGCGCCGCAAGCCGCCGATGGGGCCGACCTGGCGGAACACTATGCGCGCTATGCCCGCGAATCGGCCGACATGCTGCACCAGATTGCAGTGAAGGCACCGCAACTGGCTTCGGTACTGGAGCAGCTCAACGAAGGCAGCCTGCCGCAGCGTATCGAGCTGGTGGATGAACCGGCCCGGCCGGTGGCACAAGAACCGCGCCGCCAGCCGCGCACCTCGCTGCTGGAAACGGTTGCGCATGCGCTGAGCCACGCATTTCCCGGTGTGGCTCCCCTGTTCCAGGGGTGCCGCGCGTTTTTGCAGATGAAGATGATCAAGAACAACAGACAGGCGTGAGGAGCGCGAGCAAGCCTGCATTGTGTGCATGAGGGTGTCACGCCCTTCACTCAACCAAACCTGGACTTACCATGAAAAAAATCACCAAAGCCGTTTTCCCCGTCGCTGGCCTCGGCAGCCGCTTCCTTCCCGCCACCAAGGCACAGCCCAAGGAAATGCTGCCCATCGTCGACAAGCCGCTGATCCAGTACGCTGTCGAAGAAGCCGTGGAAGCGGGCATCACCGAGATGATTTTCATCACCGGCCGCAACAAGCGCGCCATCGAAGACCACTTCGACAAAGCCTACGAACTGGAATCCGAACTGGAAGCCGCCGGCAAGGTAAAGCTGCTGGAAACCATTCGCAACGTCATTCCCAAGCACATCAACTGCGTCTACGTGCGCCAGGCCGAACCCCTGGGCCTGGGCCACGCCGTGCTGCTGGCCAAGCCGCTGGTGGGCGACGAGCCCTTCGCCGTCCTGCTGGCTGACGACTTCATGGATGCCGCACCCGGCCAGAAGAACGTGATGGCACAAATGACCGAACTCTACGAGCGCGAAGGCAAGAGCCTCCTGGCCGTGCAGGACGTACCACGTCCGGAAACCCGCCAGTACGGCATCGTCAGTGGCACTGCCCACGGCGAACGTACCGAGCTGCTCAGCGGCATCGTCGAAAAGCCGTCCCCGGAAGAGGCGCCGTCGACCCTGGCGGTCGTGGGCCGCTATGTGCTGACCCCGGCCATTTTTGAACGCCTGGAAAATATCGGTACCGGTGCCGGTGGCGAGATCCAGCTGACCGATGCCATCTCGGCCCTGCTGGAGCAGGAACAGATCCTGGCCTATCGCTACGAAGGCCAGCGTTTCGACTGCGGCTCCAAGCTGGGCTACCTGAAGGCGGCCGTGGCCATGGGCTTCAAGCACAAGGAAGTCGGTACCGGCTTCGCCCAGTTCCTGCAGGAGTTCACCAGCCAGAACGATCTGGCGCAAGCCGCCCAGCCCAAGGGCCCGGCGACCGTCACCCCATTGAAGACCGCTGCCGGCAACCAGCCGGCCGGCACGCCGGTCGCCAGCGACAAATTGCCAGCAGTGGCCAACAGCATCATGTAAGTCCCCGGTAGAGAGCGTTGTTGATTGCAGTCCGTCCGCAAGGCCGGGCTGCTTTTTTTTTGGACGTGGCGCTTCGTATAAATTGTTTTGACCTTTGTCACAGAGTTTTAACCTGGACTTGCTAGCATCGCGGCCATGAATCTGGAGAAGTTCATTTCGCCCGGGACATGGTAATTCGCCGCAACCTGCGGCCACACGCGTATGCTGTGGCCACCGACCATCCCTGAAAACGTTTGCAGACACGAAAAGTGACGATGAAATCGTTGCCAGGCGGCAGGAATGTTGCGGCAAAGGCGCAAAAAATATATATTGTTTATATCAATTTTCAGAGGAGCGTTCATGGCCACCAGAGTTCAAGCCGCAGCAGCAACCGAAACGAAGAAACCTGTCGCCAAGGCGGCAGCCCCCAAGCCCGCCGCGGTGAAGAAACCTGCCGTCAAGCCTGCCACCCGTGCAGCCGCCAAGCCCGCCGCCGCACCGGCAGCCGACAAGAAGGTCGAGAAAGTCGCAAAGCCGGAGAAGACTGACAAGCCGGTCAAGGCCGAGAAGGTAGAAAAAGTCGAGAAAGCCCCCAAGGCCAAGAAGGTCAAGCAGGTGCGCGACAGCTTCACCATGCCCGAGAACGAATACGCCGTGCTGGCCCAGGTCAAGAAGACCTGCCTGAAGGCTGGCGTGGAAATCAAGAAGAGCGACCTGCTGCGTATCGGCGTGTCGCTGATCAAGAACCTGAAGATCACCGAATTGAAGGACATCCTCGGCAGCCTGACCCCGCTGAAGGTGGGCCGCCCCAAGAAGTAAGCACACTGCAGGCAAACCTGCCGTTGCCATTCGATGCCGCCCGGTTCACGCCGGGCGGCATTGTTTTTTGGGCGCCCTCAGTTCTTCTCGGAATGGCCCATGCTGCGGATGACGCGCCAGCGCCCCTGGCTGACCTGGTAGAGGGTGAAGACCGGATCACGCAGGTTGCCTTGCGCATCGAAGGCAATATTGCCGGAGATCCCCTTGTAGCGGATCCGGTGCAGGCTGGCCGTGACCTTGGCCGGATCCACGGAATCGGCCTCGCGCATGGCGGCGGCGATCACGCGCACGGCGTCGTAGGCAAAGGGGGCGTAGAGATAGATGGCCTCACGGTAGCGCGCTTTCCAGGCCTGCTCGAAATGGGTCCATTGCGGGCCCTTGTAGGAAGGCAGGCCCGGCTCGACGACACTCACGCCCTCGCCGGCCGCACCGGCCAGCTTGAGAAAGGTCGGCCCGACCACACCGCCGATGCCCACCAGACGCGCCCGGACCTGCAGGCGCCGCATGTCCTGCACCAGTTGTGCGGCCTGGGCATCGAGTCCGGCGAAGAACACCACGTCCGGATCGTTGTCGCGAATCGCTCGCA
This sequence comes from Herbaspirillum sp. CAH-3, assembly GCF_009668275.1. Taxonomy (NCBI): domain Bacteria; kingdom Pseudomonadati; phylum Pseudomonadota; class Betaproteobacteria; order Burkholderiales; family Oxalobacteraceae; genus Herbaspirillum; species Herbaspirillum sp. CAH-3. Next base: position 5,927 of record NZ_VSWE01000020.1, read on the forward strand.
GGATGCTGTTGAAGTCCGAGGTCTTGCTGCTTACCGTATAGCGTGCCCCCACCCTGCCCTGCAAGGCCTTGACCGACTTGACGAATTCATCGGCATAGGTGGTGCCGAACACGGTGCTGTCATCGATGACCGCGATGTTGCCGGCCTTGAGGTCGCGCACCACGTAGTCAGCCGTGAGCCGCGCGCCCTCGCCATCGTGCGGCACGATACGAAAGGCGCTGGCATCGCCCTGCTGCGTGTAGGCGGGTGCCGTGACGGCGGGCGCCACGTGGGGGATGCCGGCAGCGGCATAGATGCGCGCGGCAGGAATGCCCACTCCGCTGTTCCAGTGGCCGACCACGGCGGCTACCTTGCTCTTGACGAAGTAGTCGGCGATCAGCTCGCCGGTGCGCGGGTCGGCGCGGTCGTCCTGGGCCAGCAGCTTGAAGAGTACCGGCTCGCCGGCAATGACGGGCTTGCCGCTGTTGAGGTCATCCACCGCCAGCTGGGCCGCGCGCTCCAGGGCCACCCCGGTACTGCCGGAGAGCCCGCTCATGGGTGCGGCCAGGCCGATCAACACGGTGCGGGGCTCGGCACTGGCGCTCCCCATCATGAAACTCCCGACCGCGCCCAGCAGGGCCAGGGTCAACAGGAGCGGTCTACGTAATGCCTTGATCATCTTCTTCCTTGCCGCAGTACGAGTGGCGTGTGGCTTGATGTTGCATGGATGTCGCTTGACGGCGCCCTGGTGGACGCTCTCAGAAATTCAGTTCCCATTGGACCGGCTGCCCGGTCTCGATCACGCCGCCCTCCCCGCCGATGACGATGGCGTTCTGGCCGAAAGTGAGGCCGCCACCCACCCGGGCATTGGCGCGATAGGTGGCCAGGGTGTCCAGCGGTTCATCGGGCCACTGCGGATCGCGCTGGCCGGTGCGCTGGTCGACGCCGGGGATGGGGCACCTGGCACAAGGCTTCACCAGCTTCAACGCCACGGCATCCGCGCCACTGCCCAGGCGCAGGGTATCGATGAAGTCTTCTTCATAGGCCTCCCAACCGGCGATCACCAGGTTAGGGCGGAAGCGATCCATGGGCAGGATCGGTGCGCCCTTGGCCGCAAGACGAGCGTTGAGTTCATCCAGCGAGGCCTGGCCGATCACCAGCAGCGGGTAGCCATCGGAGAACTGCGTCGTGGCGCGGTGGTCGCCCGTCCAGCGGGTACTGCAGGCGCGCGTCACGGCCGGGTTGAAACGGACCAGCCGGGCGTCTTCCTGCAGGTAATGCGAGAACCATGCCCGCGCCTGCTCACCCTGGTCCAGCGCTTCCAGGCGGCTGTCCCAGACCTGCACGGCGAGCGTGGCACCGTCCTGGCCGGCAGCGGCCAATTCCAGGGCAGGCATGCCCGGCGCGCGCACTACCAGCGCCTCGCCCTCGAAGGCGGGCGTGATGCAGGCCATCTGCGGATGGGTGCGCTGGCTCAGGAACTGGCCCTGGCGGTTGACCAGCATCCATTGGCGGTCCAGGGTCAGGCCCAGCGGACCGATCTCGGCACGGGGCAAGGACAGTCCGCCACAGGACTTGATGGGATACTGGTAAATGGCGCCGATGGTGGTACTGGAAGTGCTGGTGGTGCTGGTGCTGCTGGTGCTGCTGGTGTTCGACATGGTAAAACCGTCCCCCCGGATGGCGGCGCAAGCAAGCGCCCGATGAATGGTGATGCTGGAGTTTCGGCAAGACATTACCACAAGCTGGCGTTTTAGCTCGGCAGACGATACGCCGTGTTCCCACTCATGCGACAATGCGGCGAAAGCTGAATATGAACTTTCCTGACGGGAGCGCCATGCTGTTTGCCAAATTCTTCCATCTGCTGGGCCTGACCCTCTGGGTCGGCGGCATGTTCTTCGCCCACATGGCCCTGCGGCCCGCCTTGGGGGTGCTGCATCCCGAGCAGCGGCTGACCCTGATGGCGGCCGTGCTGGCCAATTTCTTCATCTGGGTGTGGGTGGCCATCGCGCTGGTGCTGGGCAGCGGCCTGCACATGATGGCCGTGATGGGAGCCGGCGCTGCCAAGCTGCCGCCGTATGTCCACGCCATGACCGGCATCGGCGTGGTGATGATGCTGATCTTCGCCCATATCTTCTTTGCGCCCTTCCGCCGCCTCAAGCTCGCTGCCGCCCAGCAGGACTGGGACCGCGCCTCGCGCGCGCTGCGCCAGGTGCGTATGCTGGTGGGCATCAACCTGTGCCTGGGACTGCTGACCATCGCCATCGGCGCACTGGGTCCCTTGAGCGCCTGAACCAGATCATCTTTGCAAGGGGGAAACCTTGGTGCTGACCGATACACAATGCCAGGAAGCGGCCGACCTGCTGTGGGACTGCTGGGCGCACAACCGCCGCATCGCGCAGTTGCCGCCGCAGCTGCAGCCGGCCGACCGCCGCCAGGCCTATGACATCCAGCGCCGCCTGGAAGGGCGCAGCTTCGCGCCGCTGGCCGGCTGGAAGATCGCCGCCACCGGCCTTGGCGGACAGCAGATGCTCAACGTCGATGCGCCGCTGGCAGGCCGCCTGCTGGCAGAACGCGTGCACCGCAGCGGCGCGCACATTACCCTGGGCGACAACCTGATGCGGGTGGCCGAGGTGGAGGTGGTCTTCCGCATGGGCAGCACGCTGGCCCCGCGCAGCACGCCCTACACGCAGGACGAGGTGCTGGCGGCCGTGGCGGCGATCCATCCTGGCATCGAGATTCCTGATACCCGTTACGACCTGTTCCGCCAGGTCGGCGCGGCGCAACTGATCGCCGACAACTGCTGTGCCGACCAGTTCGTGCTGGGCGCCCCCGCCAGCGTCGACTGGCGCAGCCTGGACCTGTCCGCGCTGGCCACCTCGGGCCGCATCGAGGGGGGTGAAGAACGCGCCGGCAGTGGTGCCCAGGTACTGGGAGACCCGCGCGTGGCCCTGACCTGGCTGGCCAATGAACTGCGCGAGCACGGGCTGACGCTGGCCGCCGGCCAACTGGTGGCAAGCGGCTCGACCATCGTCCCCATGCCGATACAGGCCGGACAGACCATGCATGCCAACCTGGGCGTGCTGGGATCGGTCGTGGTCACACTGGATTGATCGCCGGCCTGACCGACGTAAAAAAGGGGGATGCGCCATCGCGCATCCCCCTTTTGCTTTGGACTATCCCGACGGCTGGCCTCAGCTGGCTTTGTCATTACCCGGCTTGACTTCCTCGTAGCGGCGCGCCAGTTCCTGGCGCAACGACTTGCGGATCACGGCGGCGTCGAAGCGGCGCTTTTCTTCCTGCGAGAAGGGACGCAGCGGCGGCACCGGGATCGGCTTGCGCTGGTCGTCCACGGCCACCATGGTGAAGAAGCAGCTGTTGACGTGGCGCGTTTCCTGGGTGCGGATATTCTCGGCGACCACCTTGATGCCGATTTCCATGGACGACTTGCCGGTATGGTTGACGCTGGCCAGGAAGGTCACCAGCTCGCCCACGTGGATGGGCTGGCGGAACATCACCTGGTCCACCGACAGGGTCACCACGTATTGGCCTGCATAGCGGCTGCCGCAGGCGTAGGCCACCTGGTCAAGCAGCTTCAAGATGGTGCCCCCGTGCACGTTGCCGGCGAAGTTGGCCATGTCCGGGGTCATCAGGACCGTCATGGTGAGTTGGTGAGATGGCAGATCCATGGTGCGTGGCTCTCTCTGTAGTGTGATGGCGATGGGTTGATCTTGGAATGAAATGAGACTGCGGCGCCGGCCGCCAGCACGCTCCCCCGAGCGAGCGCAGGCAACCGGCCGGGCGGCTTTCGTGGAGGAAAGCGCACCGGCCGCGGCCGACATTATCGGCCAGCCGGCCCGGCTATGGCAAAAAAACTCGCGTCAGCGGTCCCACGGCGGCCCGCTCAGGCCCGCACCACCGGCTCGGCTGCGGCGAAATGCTCCTCGCAATTGCGCAGGAACTGGCGCACGGAGGCACTGATGGCTTCCGGCGACCAGCCGGCGATGTGCGGCGTCAGTACCACATTGGGCAGGCCGACCAGGGCCGCCGGCGGCTTGGGTTCACCCTCGTAGACATCCAGGCCGGCACCGGCCAGGCGTCCGGCCGACAAGGCCGCGGCCAGGGCTTCGGTATCGACGATGCTGCCGCGGCCGATGTTGACCAGGTAAGCCTTGGGACCGAGTTCTTCCAGCACGCGCGCATTGATGAGGTGATGGGTCTGCGCACCACCCGGGGCTGCCACGATCAGGCAGTCGGCCCAGCCGGCCAGTTGGGCCACGTCGGGGAAGTAGTGGAAATCGACGTCGTCGCGCTTCTTGCGGTTGCAGTAGGCGATCTCGGCGTCGAAGGCGGCGGCGCGGCGGGCGATCTTCTTGCCGATATTGCCCATGCCGACGATGCCCACGCGCTTGCCGGCCAGCTGCGGTTGCAGGGGGATGGTCTCGCGCCAGCCGCCGTCGCGGGTGTAGCGGTCCAGCACCGGGATGTTGCGCAGGATGGCCAGCAGCAGGCCCAGGGCATGGTCGGCCACGCAATCCTCGTTGGTGCCGGCACCGGTGGCGATCTCGATGCCGTGCGCCTTGGCATGGGCGGCGTCGATGTTTTCAAAGCCGGCGCCGAGGGCGCAGACCAGCTGCAGATGCGGCAAGGCACGCATTTCATCGGCGGTCAGCCCGGTGGAACCGTTGGTCAGTACCACGGCCACCTTCTTGGCCGGGCCGGCGATCATCGCGTCACGGCGCTGGCGATCCGGCGCGTAGAGGATGTCGTAGTGGGCGGCGATGGTGGCGGTGCTTTCTTCGGAAAGATGAATCAGGACGAGCAGAGGGGGTTTCATGAGGGGACCTGGCCAGACGAGGAAAAGGAAGAGATGAACGAAAATGCAATCAACGCCATTCTATTGCGAAACTGCAGAGTAGGCTGAGTGGACAGCCTGTCGCCTGAAAGCCGCTATCGTCTTCAGTATGCGAATTTCATGCCATGAGCGTCCAATGTGAAGAAGCCCGATGCGCCACCAGGCGGATCGGGCTTCTTCAGCGGAAAACGGCAGTCAGTGTCGCGCCGCCTGCTTCTCCAGCATGTCATGCGCGGCCTGCCGTGCGCCCTCCTCGGCCGCCTTTTCATCTGCAAAGGTCTGGTCGGGCAGCACGCGCTGCACCGGGAATACCGGGTTGCGGTGCATGGGATTGGTGGAATGGCCGAAGATGGCTACCTGGGCCACCCATTCGTCGCCGCCTATGAGGCGGACGCCCGCGTATTCCACTTCGTAATCGCCTACTTGTTCGGTGGGCATGATGGTCTCCTCTGCGGATGGGCAGGCGGTCTCAGGCCGCGCCGTCCCCGCTGCGTTGGTCCAGATGGGTGATGGCATAGCCTTTCTCGCCGATCTGCATGAAAGCATCCTCTGCCTCCAGCGTGAAATGCCGCTTGCCGTCGCGCTCGAAGTCCACATCCCGCTCGTGGAGCTGCCAGTCGGTATTGGTCACCTCTTCCGGCAGCGGCTTTTCATGGGGCAGGACGAGGTAGGAAAACAAACCTTCGCCGTCCGGGCGCTTGTACACATCGACTTTCATCTTGGGGCCTCCTGGTCGGGTTGAACATGGGCACTGCTTCAAGATGCGACTGAGGGATCGCTCATTGGTTCGCGCCTGCAGGCACAGGCATGCACAAAGCGGGTTGCACTGTCAGCCGGATCCGACAGGGGCGCGGGCGCTGGAAGAAGTCTTCATATCACGATAGCACCGGCATCGCGCAGATGCCAGCTGCGGGCGTACCGCCGCACGATTCAGTCAGTTTGCCGCCCCAGCCAGGCCAGCGCGCCCGAAATCGTGCGGAAGTCCGCCAGCGAACGGCAGGCGATCTGTGGATGCCGTTCGCGCAGCATGCGCGACAAGGCTGCCCCGGGGCCCAGTTCCAGCGCAACCGTCACGCCGCGTTCGGCCATGGCATCCATGCAGCCGGCCCACTGGATGGGCTCCACCAGCTGGCGCACCAGCAGCGCCTGCGCTTGCGCGGCATCGGCAATCGCCTGGCCGGTGACGCCCGCCAGCAAGGCCGGACCGGGGGAGCCCAGCTGGAGTGCGGCAAGCTCTGCTGCAAAGATGCCCGTCGCGGCCTGCATCAACGGGGTGTGCGAGGCCAGCCCGACGGGCAAGGCAGAAGTCCGCGCGCCAGCGGCGGCAAGCTCATCGGCAGCGGCTTGCAAGGCGGTCCCGGCCCCACCGGCGATGAGGGTATCTTCACCCGTGACGATGGCCACGTAGGCAGCGTGATTGACCAGGCATTGCTGCGCAACAGACAGCGGCAGTCCACCAATGGACATCAAGCCTTGCGCCGGTTGCACGCTGGCCGCCTCGGTCATGGCGGTGGCGCGTCGTGCGGCCAGCGCGACACCCTCCACGGGATCGATGACCCCGGCCACCGCGTAGGCGGCCAGTTCGCCAACGCTGTAGCCCGCCACCACCAAAGGTGCGCCGGCCAAGTCTGCCAACGGCTCGCGCAACGCCTGCCAGGCGGCCAATTGCGCCGCGACGATCAGCGGTTGGGCATTGCGATTGGCAAACAGCTGGGCCGGATCGCTGAGAACCGTTTCCACCGGTGCTTGCAGATGCGACGACAGCCCGCTTTGGATCAGGAAGGTGCTGGCCAGCGGATCATTGCGCAGCAGGTCGAACATGCCCGCATGCTGCGCGCCCTGCCCCGGACACAGGATAGCCAGGCGCAGACTCATAGGTTGACGGCCTCATGGACCAGGCAGGCCGCTGCCAGCAGATCGGCCGCACCGCCCGGCGACAGGCGACGCGCGACGAACTCGCGATGGCAGTCCAGCGCCTGGGCCTCCCAATCGGGCAACGCAGTGCCGCCGGCCGCCAGGAACGCGGCGCTGCGGCTGCGGACCAGGGCCGCGCCTTCGGCTCCGCCGCGATGATAGACGTTGGTATCGCTGAGATGCGCCATCAGCGCGAAGAGCGCATCGATACGGGCGTGATGGAGATCGCGTCCGGCCGCAAGCGTGGCCTGCAATTGCGGCAAGGCCACCTCGAACACCGCTGGAAAGCCCAGCGCGCCCTCTTCGCGCGCCCCGCCCACGGCATGTACGGCGGCCACGCGCTGGCCATGGCTGTGCTGGCCGCCGGGCAGCGCCGCAGCGCTATGGCGAGCCAGCGCATCGCCCCACTGGATCAGCAAGGTGGCACGGAGGGTGGCCGCTTGCAGTGGCATGTGACGGCCCCGCGCATATCCCATGGCCGCGCACAGCATGCCCAGCGCGAAGATGGCACCGCGATGCGTGTTGATGCCTCCCGTTGCGCGCAGCATGCGCTGCTCGGCGCGAATCGCCAAGCTCTGCAGGGTGGGGAAGGAAGCTCCTTCCAGGCCTGCGGCAGCAATCTGGAAAAAGTAATGGCGCAGCGCGAACAGGCTGCGCAGGAAAGTCTGTGCCGTCATGTCGGTGTGGCTGCCGTTGTCCACGCGCGAGACCAGGCCCGGCTTGGGGTAGAGCACCAGCTCCTGATACAGGCTGCGCACCGCCAGTCGCGCGAGCTGGCGGCAGAAGACCAGGTTCTCGCGGTCAGCGCGGCGCTTCTGCATCGGGTGCAGCGGCCGGTCCAGCGTATCGGGATGCTGCATCAGGCGTCGCACGTCTGCTCCTGCGGCAGGCTGGCGCGCAGCGCGCCCACACGTTCGAGCGCCACGCTGGCGGGCCGCTTGACCAGGACCTGGCCTTCGGGATGGCTGCCCAGCACGGCAACTTGTCGCCATTCCTTCCACGACACGGCGGCCCCGTCGGGAAACACGATTTCGCCATCCAGCGGCAGGAACATGGCCTGCCAGGCCAGCAGCCGCACGCCGGCTTCCAGCTGGGACTGGCTGCGTGGCTGGAACAGCAGGTCGATGTCGGAACTGCTGCGCAGATAGGCTTGCGCGGTCACTGCCTGCCAAGCCAGTGAACCGAACACCGAGAGCGCAATACCAGCGCGCGCCATATGTTCCTGCAACTCAGTGAGCCCCGTCTGCCAGGCGGCAGGCAGACCGGACAGACGCGCCGCGACGATGTCCCGCAGCAGGAAAGGAGCACGGCTCGACGCCACTTCATCGGCCCTCACCCGCAACGCGATGCGCGGCTTGTTGCCTTGGGGATCGGGCGGCAAGGCGATGCCGACGCAGATCTCTTCGTCACTGGCCTCGACGTCGCGGCGACGCACGATCAGGGGCCAGCGCATGCGCTGCCAATGCTGCAGGGTGGCCTGCTGGCGTGCATCGCCGCCACCGGCCAGCAGGCGCGCCCAACCCGCCTCGTTGAGCCACAGCAGGTGATGACGCGAGCCAGCAAGCGCGGGGGCGGACGACATGCTCATCCGTTCAAGGGCGTATCGTTGGCCACCGCATCGATGACGCGCTGCGCCCACTTGCGGCCGCCGCGTTCCAGACCCGTGGCCGCACGGGTGTCGGCACTGCGGTCCTGGGCGAGCGCCTCGGCCAACGACTTGGCCAGTTCACCATTCCAGATCCCGGCAACGCCGCCCATGCGTAAATAATTTTCAGGACCAGGCGCAAACACCGGATTGCTCTTGGCCAGCTCGGTGAGCCGCTCCTCGGGCACCTTGGTGATGCGTGCCATGGCGGGCAGGCCCATCACGCGAATGGTCGCCTCCGGCAAGGCATAGCAGGCATCGGCGATCAGTCCGCTGGTGATGAAGCCGCCCGAGAGCGCCTGGTCATAGACCAGGCCGACCACACGATGGCCCTGGCGGCGCGCCAGTTCCACGCACTTGCCCAGATGCGCCATGTAGCTGTTGATGCCCAGCATTTCATCGCGGTGGCGCAAGCGCTGGCCCTGGGTATCGACCAGGATCACGATGGGCCGGCCCGGATGTTCACGCACCGTCTGCAAGATCACGCTGGCCTGGGCCAAGGCGATCTCGATGCCGATGGGCGTATGCCCGGTCGTGCCGACCACGGTGACGGTACGGCCATCAACCTGCGCCGTGCCGGAGAGGAACTGATCCTGCTCGGTGATCGCATGGCCCTGCGGGAACAGGTCCTGCGCCAGTGCGCGCCAGTCGACCTGGGGTGGAGTAACAGTCTGGTTCATGAATTCCTCTCAGGCCTTGGGGACAATGCGCAGGTGCTCGGCCAGCGCAGTAAAGGCAGCGGCTTCCAGCATCGGCACCGTTTCCGGTCGGGCCACGCCCAGCTCGGCCCAGATGTCCATCGGGTCCTCGGCATGGCCGAAGGTAGCGATGCGACGGCGCAGCATCTCCTGCTCGGCTTCCAGGCCGGCCAGCGTGAGCTTCGCATCGCTGACGGCGGACAAGGCGGCAATCGCTGCCGTGCGGAAGGCATCGATGTCGTCGCTCACCAGTTGCTGGCAATCACCGATCAGGTAGCGATGCTTGCCACCGGTGGTACGCCAGACCAGGGCACGATCGCGCGAATCGAATTCCTCGACGCCGTTGGCGGTCTCGATCACTTCCGGACCGGACATGGCCAGCCGCCCTTCCTCGGACATGATCACGGTATTGGCACAGCGCGCCACGATGCCCATGCCGCCGAAACAGCCATTGGCACCACCGACCAGCACGATCACCGGGATGCCGGCGGCACGGGCTTCCAGCACCGCGCGCATCACCTCGGAGACCGCAATGAGACCAGCGTTGGCTTCATGCAGGCGCACGCCGCCCGTTTCCAGCAGCAGGATCACGCCAGCCGCTTGCCGTGCAATGGCGCGCTTGAGCAGGCCGACCAGCTTGGCGCCATGCACCTCGCCCACCGCCCCGCCCATGAATCCGCCCTCCTGCGCGGCGGCCATCACGGCGCGTCCGCCCAGCAGGCCCTCGCCGATGATGACGCCATCATCGAAGGACACCGGCGCATCGAGCTGGCCCAGGTGCGGGCTGACCACGCGCTGCGCGGGTGGCAGCAGTTCCTTGAAGCTGCCGGCGTCGAGTACCGCCAGGATGCGCTCGCGCGCCGTGGCTTCCAGATAGCTCGCACTCATGCGCCCTCCTCCACCATGGCTTCCGCGGCCTGGTCCAGGCGCAGGCTGACCACGGCAGGCGTGGCGCCCATGTCGTTGATGGAGATGCGGGTATCGGCCAGTTGCCAGCGTTGCTGGAAGTCGGTCATCACGGCTTCCCAGATGGTGCCGAAACCGCGCGCGGCGGTCTTGACCTCGATGGCGCAGGCGCCATCGAGCGGCGCGTTCTCGATCAGCACTTCCAGGTTGCCCGAGCTGACCACGCCAACCAGTTCAGGCGCGGCCTTGAGACGGCGCTGGCCGTGCTCGAAGCGAAAAGTCAAAGTTTCCATAGTGTCGCTTTCGTTGCAGAGCAATTACCAGTTGCGGAAGCGCTTGGGCGGGTTGTACAACCCGCCGGAGGCTCGCACCAGGTCTTTCATGTTCTTTGCCGCCAGCAGGTCGCGGGTGGCCATGCGCTTGTCGATGCCGAGATCCTCTGCGCGGCGGATGATGCCACGGTCGCGCAGGTTTTCCACCATGCGCTTGTCGCGACCCATGCCCACGGCGGTGTAACCGGCCACGCCGCGGATGGCCTGCTCGCGCTCCTCTTCGGTACGGCACAGCAGCAGGTTGGCAATGCCCTCTTCGGTGAGGATGTGGGTGACGTCGTCACCGTAGATCATCACGGGCGGAATCGGCATCTTGGCCTGCTCGGCCAGCTGCCAGGCATCCAGCTTGTCGACGAAAGCCGGCTGCATGTGCTCGCGGAAGGTCTCCACCGTCTGCACCACCAGCTTCTGCCCGCGCGGGATGGTATTGCGGCCGGCGCGCGCCTGCTGGCCGGCCTTGAGCCAGGCCTCGCTGGCGTGGCGGCGTCCGCGCGCATCCGCGCCCATGTTGGGGGCGCCGCCAAACCCGGCAATGCGGCCCAGCGTGGCCGTGGAGGAATTGCCCTGCAAATCGATCTGCAGGGTCGAGCCGATGAACATGTCGCAGCCATAGTGCCCGGCCGTCTGCGAGAAAGCGCGGTTGCTGCGCATGGAGCCATCGGGGCCGACGAAGAAGACATCGGGACGCGCACGGATGTAGTCTTCCATGCCCAGCTCGGAGCCGAAGGAATGCACCGATTCCACAAACCCGGCCTCGATGGCAGGAATCAGGGCCGGGTGCGGATTGAGCGCCCAGTGCTTGCAGATCTTGCCGCGCAGGCCTAGTGATTCGGCATAGGTCGGCAGGATCAGCTCGATGGCCGCCGTATCGAAACCGATGCCGTGGTTCAGCCGCTGCACGCCATATTCGGCATAGATGCCCTTGATGGCCATCATCGCCATGAGCACCTGGATCTCGGAAATCTGCGCCGGGTCGCGCGTGAACAGCGGTTCGATGTAATGCGGCGTGGGCGCCTTGATGGCAAAGCTCACCCAGTCGGCCGGGATGTCCACGCGCGGCAGCTCATCGACGATTTCGTTCACCTGCGCAATGACGATGCCGCTGGAGAAGGCCGTCGCTTCGGCAATGGCGGGCGTATCTTCAGTATTGGGCCCGGTATAGAGATTGCCGTGGCGGTCGGCCGCCTGGGCCGCCACCAGCGCCACGCGCGGGGTCAGGTCGACGAAGTAGCGGCCGAACAGCTCCAGGTAAGTATGGATGGCACCGATGTTGAGCTTGCCGGCCGAGGCCAGCTTGGCCAGGCGGCCGGCCTGCGGACCGGAGAAGGAAAAATCGAGCCGGTCGGCGATACCCTTTTCGAACACGTCCAGATGTTCCGGCAAGGCCAGCACCGAAAACAACATGTGCAAGCCATTGACCCGGGCCGGGTCGAGCGCGGCCAGGCCCTTGGCCAGGAAGTCGGCCTGCTTCTGGTTGTTGCCCTCGACACAGACCCGGTCGCCGTTTTCCAGCACCGCATAGAGCAGGTCCGCCAGCTTCGCTGCAGGCGCGATCTTGCCCTGCAACTGGCTACCCAATGCGGCGGTGGCGCGCGCCAGCCGCTGTTCACGGTTCTTCTGGCGCGCATTCCACACGCGTTCGCTACTACTCATTTACTTGGCTCCCATCAACAGGTCAGGCAATACGGTCGCGATGCCCGGGAACATGCACAAGAGCAGGACCGCGAGAAACATCAGCGCCAGGAAAGGAATCGTACCCTTGATGACATCGCCCAGTGCGATATCGGGTGCAATGTTCTTGATCACGAACAGGTTCAGTCCCACCGGCGGGTGGATCAGCCCCATCTCCATGACCACCGTCATGACGATGCCGAACCAGATCAGGTCGAAACCGGCGGCCTTGAGCGGCGGCAGGATGATCGGGGCGGTCATGAGGATGATCGACACCGGCGGCAGGAAGAAGCCCAGCACGATCACCATGCCCAGGATCACGGCCAGCAGCAGCCACTTGGACAGGTGCAGGTCCACCACCCACTGCGCCGCCGACTGGCTGATGTGCAGGTAGCTCATCACGTAGGAATACAGCAGCGACATGCCGATGATGAGCAGCAGCATCCCCGATTCCTTGATGGTGGAACTCAGGAACGGCGCGATCTCTTTCGGTTTGTAGATGCGATAGACCACCGCGATCAGCACCAGCGCCAGCAGCGCGCCCAGGCCTGCGGTTTCGGAAGGTGTGGCCAGGCCGCCATAGAGCGCCACCATCACGCCGATCAGCAGGATCAGGAAAGGCAGCACGCGCGGCAGCATTTCCACCTTCTGGGCCAGCGTGAAATGCTCGTCATCCAGGTAGGCCGACTTGACACCACCAGCCGTGTAGACCGCATGCGCCAGCTTGTATTCCTTGCGCGCCCGGAAGACGGCATAGCCCGCGAACAGGATCACCAGCAGCACGCCCGGCCCGATACCGGCCAGGAACAGGCGTCCCAAGGACTGCTCGGCCGCCACCGCATAGAGAATCATGGTGATGGACGGCGGCAGCAGGATGCCCAGCGTGCCACCGGCGGCGATGATGCCCGCGGCAAACCCGGGCGAGTACCCGCGGCGGCGCATCTCGGGGATGCCCGCCGAACCGATGGCCGAGCAGGTCGCCGGCGACGAACCTGCCATGGCCGCAAACAGCGCGCAGGCAAACACGTTGGCAATGCCCAGGCCGCCCGGCACCTTGTTCAACCAGGCGTGGATGGCCGAATACAAGTCCTTGCCGGCAGGTGATTTGCCGATGGCCGCCCCCTTCAGGATGAAGAGCGGAATCGACAGCAGCGTGATGGAAGCGATTTCTTCATAAACGTTTTGCGTGATGGTATCCAGCGACGATTCCGGCATGAAGAAAAACATGAAGCCGGTCGCCACCACGCCCAGCGCAAAGGCGATCGGCATGCCCGAACACATCACGAGGATGGTGACCACGCCATAGAGCACACCCAAGGTCAGCGGACTCATTGCGCACCTCCGGACGTGGCAGCGGGAACGGTACCGGTGATGCGGGTGAGCACCTGCACCAGCAATTGCAGCGTCAGCATGCTCATGCCCAACGCCATGAGCGAATACGGAATCCACAGCGGCGGCGCGAAGGTCGACGACGTGGTCTGCCCTTCCACCCAGGCTTCATGGAACAGCGCCCACGACTTCCAGGTGAAGAAGGCGCAGAACAGGAAGGACACTACATCCACGATGAACATGCGCACCTTGTTGGCCAGCGGCGAGAGCAAGCCCGCCAGCGCCTCGATGCCGATATGCCCGCGCAGCGACTGCACGTAAGCCGAGCACAGGAAGATCACCCCAACCAGCATGAAGACCGATGCTTCATCCTGCCAGTCGGTGGGCTGATGGAAGAAGTAACGCACCACCACCGAATAGGTAAGGATGCAGGAGGTGACCAGGAGCGCAATCATCCCCAGGAACACGGCCACGCGGTGGTAGCCCTGCAGGAAGGCCGCCAGCCAGGCCACCGGGGCGCTGGCCGGTACGGCCGGGCGCGTGGCCGCCGCGCCGGGCATCTCGAAGCCGTGGCTCATACGGTCTTCTCCGCCAGGGCCAGCAGCTTGGCGCAGTTGGCATTGCGGGCCGCAAAGTCCTTCCAGGCGGTATTGCGGGCGATGTCCTGCCACTTCTTGACGACCTCGGCGTTCAGGTCGACCACCTTGGCGCCGGCCTTCTGGTAGACCTGCGCTACGGCGATGTCGTCGGCCTGGGCGGCCTTGGTGGCGAATTGCTCCATCTCGGCACCCACGGCCATGATGACGGCCTGCTGGTCCTTGGGCAGGCGCTCGAAGACGGCCTTGGACATCATCAGCGGTTCGAACATGTACCAGTAGGCCTTGTCACGCCCGGTGGTGAGGGACTTGGCCACCTCCTCCAGGCGGAAGGACATGAAGGACGTCGACGAAGTCATCGCCGCATCCATCGCGCCGGTCTGCATGGCGGCGTAGATTTCATTGGAAGGCAGGGTCACCACGGCGGCGCCCGCTTCTTTCAGGATCAGGTCCATCTCGCGTGAACCGCCGCGCACCTTCATGCCCTTGGCATCGGCCGGATCGACGATGGGCTTGCCGCGCGAGGCCACGCCCCCGGCCTGCCAGATCCAGCTGACGATGAACACGCCCTTCTCGCCAAGGATACGGGCCAGTTCCTTGCCTACTTCGGCATTCTTCCAGGCGGCGCCCTGCTGGTAGGAGGTCACCAGGCCGGGCATGAGGCCGATGTTGGTTTCGGGGACTTCGCCGCCCGCATAGTTCAGCGGCACCAGCGACATATCCAGCGCACCCTTGCGCAGGGCGGAGAACTGGGCGTTGGTCTTCATCAGCGAGGAGCCGGGATAGATCTCGAACTTCAAGGCCCCTTTGGTCTTTTCGTTCACCTGCTGGGCGAACATGCGCACCAGGCGGTCTCGGAAGTCGCCTTCTGTCAGCGTTCCGCCGGGAAACTGGTGAGAAATCTTCAGGCTGCCCGTTTGCGCCCAGGCGGCGGGCATGGCGGCGGCAAGCGGTGCAGCGGCTAGGGTGCCAAGGAAATGGCGACGGGTAAATGTGGTCATGCTGGTATCTCCTCCAGGAATTGATGGAACTACTGTGTTTTTATGCTCTCATCGTGTATACAATTTCAGGCGAAACGCATACATTGTCAAGCATTAATCCTGTGGAAGCCCTTCCCTTTACAATGCTTGTTTTAGAGGCAACACACCATGGACACGCCAAAGACCCGTTCTGAAACCCTGCGCGAATCGATTGAAGAGCTGATCGCCGTCGGCAAGCTGGCACCGGGCCAGCATCTTGATGAAACCTCGCTGGCCGAGGAGTTCGGTGTCTCCCGCACGCCTATCCGTGAGGCGCTGATCCAGCTGGCTTCGATGGGCATTGTCGAGATGCGGCCGCGCCGGGGCGCCATCGTGGCCGAGATCGGCCCGCAGCAATTGATCGAGATGTTTGAAGTGATGGCCGAATTCGAGGCCATGTGCGGCCGCCTGGCTGCGCGCCGCATGACGCCGGCCGAGCATGCCGAGCTGCTGGCGGCACACCAGGCCTGCCAGGCGGCGCGCGATGCCTGCGACCCGGATGCCTACTTCTACCTCAACGAGGCCTTCCACGACCACATCTATGCCGGCAGCCACAATGGCTTCCTGGCCGAGCAGGCCAGGGCCCTGCACCGCCGCCTGCGGCCGTATCGCCGCCTGCAGTTGCGGGTGCGGGATCGCCTCAAGATGTCCTATGACGAACACCAGGCCGTGGTCGACGCCATCATCGCCGGCGACCCGGAACGCACCGTCGAAGTGCTGCGCCAGCACATCATGATCCAGGGACAGCGGTTTGCCGACCTGGTGGCTTCCCTGCATCAGCTCAAATCGGCCGCCTGAACTGGGTTAGCGCATTGGCTACAGGCTGCGCAGGCTGACGAAATGCCGCTCGCTGCCATCGAGCGGATCGATGAAGAACAGCGAACGGGCCAGCAGTTTGAGGGGCTTGTCCAGGTCATCGGCCACGCCCACGGGCACGGCGTGCGGATAGAACAGATCGTTGAGGATGGGAATGCCCAGTGAAGCCATGTGCACCCGCAACTGGTGACGCCGCCCGGTGACCGGCTCCAGCTGGTAGAGGCCCAGCTCCCCCCGCTGCTCCAGCAGGGAAATGTGGGTTTCCGAATTGGGCGCACCTTCAGCCTCGTACATCTTGAAGAACTGTTCAGGGATCTCTTCGACCCGGCTGCGGTGCACCCGTGGCAATGCCAGATCCGGCCGCAGCGGTGCAATCGCTTCATAGACCTTGAACATGGAGCGTTGCTGGAACATGGACTGATACTTGCCCCGGCTGGCCGGCTGATGCGAAAAGACGATCACCCCGGCCGTCTCCCGGTCCAGCCGGTGGATGGGGACCAGGTCCTGCAGGCCGGTGGCTTTCTTGAGCCGCACCAGCAGTGTCTCCTGCACGAAGCGGCCGGTCGGGATCACCGGCAGGAAATGCGGTTTGTCCGCCACCAGCAGGTGGTCGTCCAGGTGCAGGATCTTCTCTTCCACCGGGATGCGCACTTCACCTTCGGGCAATTCACGATAGTAGAAAATGCAATCACCGCTGCGATAAGGCGACTCCGGGCGCAATGCTTCACCATGCTGGTTGCGTACTTCCCCCCGCAGCAGGCGCTCGCGCCAGATCGCTTCGGGCACGGCCGTAAAGCGCTCGGCCAGGAAGGACAGCATGTCGCGCCACGGTCCCGGCTGCAGCCACAGGTAGCTGGGCGACAGGCCTGCGCGCATGGGCAAGGTTGGTGTAGGTCTCATGCGCCCTCCCCGCTGGCAGGCTTCCTGCGCGCGGCGCGGCGGCGCCAGGCGGCTACGCTGGCGTTGGCCTCCAGGTGCGCCAGCAGTTTGCCGCGCTGGGCGTCGGTGAAGGGGAGGCTCTCGATGAGCGACGGCCATTGCGTCATGGCGCGCTCGACCGTCTCCACCAGTACCGCCTGCAAGCGCGGCTCCGGCAGGCGCCAGAGGTTGGCGAGCTGGCGCAGGATGGCGGGCGTGAGCAATTGCTTGCCCTTCTGCCCCGGCACGAAGGCCAGCGCATGGCCGTCACCGCCTACGTAAGCCGCATAGGCGACGATGTCATAGGCGGGCGACAGCGCGGCGGCTTCGGGCGTGTGATACAGCAGGCTGAAATTTTTCAGGTGCGCGTCGAAATTGCCGAGCAG
Source organism: Herbaspirillum sp. CAH-3 (assembly GCF_009668275.1). Classification (NCBI taxonomy): domain Bacteria; kingdom Pseudomonadati; phylum Pseudomonadota; class Betaproteobacteria; order Burkholderiales; family Oxalobacteraceae; genus Herbaspirillum; species Herbaspirillum sp. CAH-3. The sequence goes on from NZ_VSWE01000020.1 coordinate 22,991, forward strand.
CTCGTTGACCTTGATCCGCCGCAGCAACTCGTAGACGTCCTCAGCCCCGCGCGTACTGCGTTCGAGCAGCACCACGCCGATGGCCGCATAGGTGCCGACATACTTGGCCGCCGGCGCGGTGCCGGTGACCTGGGCGAAATCTTCCATATGCAAGCGCCCGGTGGGTGTGGGTGCGTCGCGGTCGAAACGCTGCACCAGCAGGAAACGGCTGGCGTCGTTGCGCAGGCCGAACGGCAGGTGATCGCCGATGGCCGACAGCGGCTCCAGGCTGAACCGGCAGGTCTGCACGCCAGCGGCAGCGGCCAGGGTCAGCGAGGCAAACTCCACCTGCGGCATGTTGGGGTAGTCGGTGGCCGGCAGCTTGGCGATGAAATGGCTGCCCTGGCTGTCCTTGGAACGCATGACGTAGCGCCCCCCGCTCTCCCGCACCAGCGCCAGCTTGGGCTGCACGCCCGAGAGCGATTCCCCGCCCGGCACCGGCAACTGGCCGGAGCTCATCTCGTAGCTGTCGTGGCCCTGGCCCAGCAGGCGGCCGAGACCGCGTTCATCCAGCTCTTCGGCCAGCGCCGAGACGTCGCCCGGCAGATCGCGCCCGCAATAGGCCAGCAGACCAAATTCATCGTCCGGTGCCAGTCCGGCCCGCTGGAGCAGGTGTTTGCGCAACTGGCCCTCGGGCAGGAGATTCTGGAAGAACGGAGGCAATCCGCCACGACCATCGCCCCGGTTGGCGGCCAGCGTGGGGTCCAGCAGTTGGGCGCGGGTGCGCTCTTCGGTGGAGGCCAGGTAGAGCTGCGAAAGGACGGGGCGATCCTGCCCCTGCAAGGCATAGGCATCATCGAAACGGAAATAGCAGCGCCCGTCATCCAGGGCGAACAGCGAACCGACCTCGGTCTGGCCGAGGCGGATGCGCAGCGAACGCAGCATGCTCATGTGCCGCCGCCTTCGCCCATGAGCGCTTGCAGCCGCGCGCCCAGTTCGGTCTGGCTGCCAAGGCCTTGCGCCTCGGCCGCACGCAGCGGCGCAGCCTGGCGCGGCAACAGCAGCAGGTCCAGCTCCAGCTCCTCGCACAGGGCCAGCAGCTTGACCAGTTCGATGTTGCCGCGCCCGGTTTCCAGGGCCAGCAAGGTATTGCGGTGCATGCCGGCCAATGCGGCCAGCGCGACGGCCGTGATCCCCCGCGCCTTGCGGGCGGTGCGGATGCGATGGCCGATATCTTGCAGGTTGGTCATGGGAAGATCCAATTAAATGGTTCTTTGATCATATGACCATTTTATTGAACATTTTGCAGAAGACAAGACCAATATATTATTCTTTTTTAATTATGCACAATTTATTGTTCTTTTTGATCAACCAACTCAAGAAGGGAGCGGCGCTCGTGCAATGAAAATGGAATAAAAAAATCGCAGTCCGGGTGGACTGCGATTTCAAGAGGGCCAGCTTGTTCAGGCGGTGGTATTGACGTTGCGCCCGATGTTCGGGTTGGCCGGCAACGGCGGCAGCGCTTGCAGCAAGCCCACGGCAGCAGCAGCCTGGCTATTGAGCGCCTTCTTCAGCATCAGTACGTTGACCGAATCCGAAGTCTGCGCCGAAGCCATGCTAGTGGCCAACGATGCGATTTGATTGACATCCATAACGCTCTCCTTTTGGGGGATGCCGGATGACAGGATGCGTCAGCCGGTGCCTTGATTACGGCATTGGACGCTGTTTCTTTACATCAATCAAGAATTTTTTTGAGTATTGGTCAGTATTTCAACATCAGGAAGGCAGGGATCATTTTGCCACTCAAAAAAAATCGCACCCCGAAGGGTGCGATCAAGCGAACGCCAATCCAGCACGCCCTGGTCACCTAGACGATGGTATTGATGATGCGCCCAATATTCACATTGGAAGGCAGGCGCGCCACTGTCGTGGCCACGCCCACCACATCATCCACCGCCGCCTTGGCGACCTTGCCCAGATCGATGCCGACGGACTGCGCCGCCTTGTCGACCAGCCAGGCCGTTGCTGCACCGCTGGCGATAGTTGCTAGCTCCATATGAAACTCCTTGTCTGAAGTGCAACCGGACCATGTCGCCAGCCTGGTTGTCCATGTTTCCACATCCCCCCACCATGGTTGACCGGGCTTTACGTCATGGGTAAATGTGTTAGCGGCAGGCAGCCAGCGGTCTTGACGGGAGTTGCCCGGTCCTTACCCGGTTTTGCATGTGTAAACGGCAAGGCCACCGCCCTGCCGCTGCGACTGGCTCAGCGCGCCGGTGCCGGCGAAAGCGGTGCCAGTTGCTCGTAGACCGAGCTGGCGATGCGGGAGAGTTCGCTGCGGGGAACGCTCCCGGAAAGCGCATACCCGAACTGACCATCGATCCAGTAGAAGACGTTGACTTTGCCCTCCTGGGCGAAGCGGAAACCGGTCTCATGGTTCTGCACCTGGTCGTGCGAGACATAGAGCGTGAGCCGCTGTCCGGCCGCATCCTGGTACATGAACTGCGCCACCGGACCGCTCTGGCCCGGCAGCAGCCGTCCGCCGATCAGGTCGTATCCCAGCGGGGCCAGCTTGGGAGCGCGCACGTTCACACCCAGCCGGCGCGACAACCAGGTCACCAGCGCCTGCTCCTGGTCGGCCCCGACCTCCACCGGCCTGCGCAAGTCGGCACTGAAGACGGTATGGGCCACCGCCGCCTGGCGCGCCAGCACGGCCGGGCCTGCGGCCAGCGTACTGCGGGCGCCGCTGCCAGCACTCAGGTCATGGGCCAGCCAGCCGCCCGCAGCACCGGCCAGCGTCAGCAGCAGCATGGCGGCGTAGCGCCACCAGTGCGGCCCATTGGCGGGAGCCTGGTGCCCTTCGTCGCGCCGCCGGTGCGGTTCGGACGCACCCGCCAGCACGGCGGCGGCCAGGCGCGGCGGCAAGGGTTCTTCCAGTACAGGATCGTAGTGCGCGTGCAAGGCGCGGTTCTGTGCGCGCCAGGCGCGCACGCGCTGCAGGTCCTCGGCGTGGGCCGGGTCCTGTTCCAGCCAGGCGGCCATTTCGCTGGCACGCGCCGCCGGCAGTTGGCCGTCGGCGTAAGCGTGCAGGTCTTCTTCGGGGAGTGCGGGGGTCTTCATTTCACCACCTTCAGGGTCGAACCGGCCTCACTGCGGCCGCCAGGCCCCTCCATCCATTGCCGCAGCCGCTCGCGGGCGCGCGACAGGCGGGACATCACGGTCCCCGTCGGAATGCCCAGCGTGGCGGCGACTTCTTCATAACGCATCTCTTCGAGCACCACCAGCAGCAAGACTTCGCGTTGTTCGGCCGGCAGCAGCTGCAGTGCCGCTTCCAGGTCCAGCGCCATCCCCTGCTCGGCCAGCGACTGCGGGGCTGCGGCGTGCGCCGCCTGCTCCAGCTCCACCGTGACCAGCGCCGGCTGGCGACGCTGGTCAGCGTGCAGGTTGTGCATGATGGCAAACAGCCAGGGCCGCATGTCGCTGCCCCGCTTCCAGCTGTCCAGCTTCTGCCAGGCGCGCTCCAGGGTGTCCTGTACCAGGTCGTCGGCACTCTCGCGTGCGCCGGTCAGGGCGCGGGCATAGCGCCGCAGGCGCGGCAGGCAGGCCAGCATGGCTTGCTCATCGGCCTGGCGTTCCCGTTGCTGTCGCTGCAGCCTGGCAGTCCGTCCGAACATGGAGCGCGCGCCTGGCTCAGGGCTTGACGACGTGCCAGACGTCCTTGAAGTTGTCGCCGGTACGGTCGCCGGCCTTCTTGTCGGCTTCGTACAGGTACAAGGGCTTGCCCTGGTAGGCCAGCTGCGCGCTGCCGTCGTCGCGGGTCACGGTGGAATAGGGTGCAGCCGGCATGCCCATCGGGGCGACCGGCGGCCACAGCTTGGCACAGGGGCCGTTGCAGACGCTCTTGCCGCTGTTGGCGGTGTCCTTGTCGAAGGTATAGACGGTCATGCCATTGGCGTCGACCAGGATGCCATCCATGGTCTTGACGCCGGCGCTCTGGGCCGAGGCGGTGAAAGAAACCGAGGCGCAGGCCAGCGCCAGCAGGGAAGTTGCGAGCAGTCTCATGGTATTTCCTTTCGTGGTCGGGTCAGGCGGGATGCCAACCCATGCCGACGTATACGGAAAGCGGCCCTGCTTTATTCCCGCCTCCGGAAAATATTTTTGCTAGCGGCTCACCGTCTCGCGCTGCATCGGGGCCAGCAAGGCCAGCAGACGGTTCTGCGTCCGCGAGGGGATGCCGTTCTTGTCCATGGCCAGCTGCAGGTCCTCGACCAGGGCATTGAAGTCGGCATTGCTCAGCTTGAGGCCCTGGTGCACTTCGCGCATGGGATCGCCCGTGTAGACACAGCCGCCACCGCTCAACTGGCAGAACTGCTCCACCAGCTTGTCCTTGACGCGCTTGATGTTGGAATCCTTGAAGGTGTGGCGGATGCGCGTATCGTCCAGCATGTTGCGCATGAAATCGTCGACGACCTGCTGGATCACGGGCAGGCCGCCCAAGTCGCGAAACAGGCTCCCGTCGGGTGCCGCAGGCGACTGCGCATGGGCCGCACCGAGCACACAGGCCAGGGCCAGGGCGGTGGCGGCTTGTTTCATCCTGAAGTTGATCATCGGTGCTCCTGCTCGCTCAGAAACCAGCCTGCAGCGACAGGTAGACGCCGCGCTGCCGCTTGGGGTTGTAGACGGTGATGTCGCCCAGCGCCACGTAGGCCAGGGTCATGGACAGGTTCTTGCTGGGGAACCACGCCAAGAAAGCATCGTAATAATCCTTCTCGTGGTCGGCGGCCAGGTTGCGCGGCTTCATGCGGTATTCAACGCCCAGCGCCAGCTTGCGGTTGATCATGTAGGCCGCGGAGAACTCGCCCATGGCCTGGTAGCGGTCGTTGAGGTCGCCACCGAAACCGAGCAGCCCCATCTGGTTGGCCTTGGTCAGCCGCAGCGTGCTGTTGAGCAGCAGGCTCTGCGCCAGCAGCAGCTTGGTGGCCGACAGGTAATAGTCGATGCCGGCATTGCTGGCCGCCCCGAGCTGTTTGACGCTGGTCACCCTGCCCAGTCCGCCGATGCCGTTGTTGTGCTTGAACATGGCGCCCACGGCAAGCTGCGGCAGCCAGCGATCCTGGTCGTAGACGGCATCACCCGCCAGCTTGACCTTGATGCCGACGATGTCCTGGGTGATCTTGAGATCGGCCAGCGGAGCCAGGCTGCCATAGAACTCCTGCTTGGCCAGCGACAGCTCCACGCGGTCCATCAGGCCCACGGCCACGCCATAGGACTTGAGCGTGTAATCCTGCGTGGACAGATAGGTGTAATGGGCGTTGGCGCCATAGCTGTCGCGGGTGCCGTAGCCGGTGATGAGGGCCCAGGGGGTGAGGCCGCCGCCGCCGGCGCCCTCGACCTGGATCACGCCGCCGGTGGCGGTGAGCTTGCCCAGGTCGGGCATCCAGGCTGACTTGTCCTGCTCGATGGCAGGCGCCGGCGTCACTGCGGCGCTCCCCGCAGAAGCGCGCATGGCCTGGGCAGCCTTGCGTTGCTGGGCTTGTATCCAGGCCTCCTGCCCGGCCTCGCTGGTCTGCGCCATGGCCGGCGCGGCCAGCGTGGCCAGCAGCGCCAGCGCGCTGCTTCTGGTCAAATTCTTCATGCAGTCCCCCTGCCCCTTCTTGTTGGTTCCCTGCCGGCGCGGCCTCCCGCGCCGATGTTCATATCGCCATGTTTTCCGACTGATCCAGCATCTCCGGTGCCCGCCACTGCTGCAGCCATTCCAGGAAGCGCTCCACCGGCATCGGCTTGCCCATGAAATAGCCCTGCCCCTGGTCACAGCCCATCTGCCGCAACAGGAACCAGACTTCCTCGCTTTCCACGCCTTCGGCGACCACCCGCAGGCCCAGGTTGTGGCCCAGGTCCACGGTGGAGCGCACGATCTTGGCATCATCCTGGTCCTGCGCCATCTTCATGACGAAGGATTTGTCGATCTTCAGTTCATCCACCGGCAGCCGCTTCAGGTAGGCCAGCGACGAGTAGCCGGTCCCGAAATCATCGATGCTCAGGGCAAAGCCCATGGCGGCCAGCCGGTCCAGGGTAGCCTGGGCGCGTGCCGGGTCGTCCATGATGGCGCTCTCGGTGATCTCCAGGCAAAGCGCCGCCGGGGTCAGGCGATGGCGCTCCAGGATGGCGCCAAAGGCGGCCGGCAACTCCTGGTCCAGCAGGTCGCGGGTGGAGAGATTGACGGAAAACTTCAGCTGCAGCCCCTGCGCCTGCAACTGGGCCGAGAGGCGTGCCACCTTTTCCATCATCCAGGTGGTCAGCATGCGGATGAAACCGGTGGTCTCGGCAAAGGGAATGAAATTGTCCGGCCCGATGAAGCCCTTCTCCGGATGTACCCAGCGCACCAGCGCCTCGCCGCCGACCACTGCGCCGGTGGCGAGGTCCAGCTTGGGTTGCAGGTAGAGCATGAATTCGTCGCGCTCCAGCGCGCGGCGCAGTTCGGACAGCAGCGACAGGCTTTCCTGGCTGCTCTGGTCGATGGCCGGGTCATAGATCACCACGCCGCTGCCCTTGCGCTTGGCGGTATACATGGCCACCTCGACATGGCTGAGCAGCACCTCGCTGCTCTCGCCATGGGCCGGATAGCCGGCCACGCCGATGCCGGCACCCAGGTCCACGGTCTGCTCCTGCAGCGACAGCGGCTGCTCCAGCGAACGCAGGATGTGCGCCGCCTGGTCCAGCGCGCCGTCGAGACCGACACCCGGCAGCAGGATGGCAAATTCGTCGCCGCCCAGGCGCGCCACCTTGGCGCCCGGATACAGCAGCTGCCCCGCCAGGCGCACCGCCACCTGGCGCAGCAGGTCGTCGCCGAAGCTGTGGCCGAGCACGTCATTGACTTGCTGGAAGCGGTCCAGGTCCATCATGAGGATGTGACAGCTGCTCCCGGGCTGGGCCTGGGCCTGGCCGATCGCGTCGCGCAGCAGGTCGGTGAACTGCACCCGGTTGGGCAGCCCGGTCAACTGGTCCTGATAAGCCAGGCGGCTGATCTTGAGTTCGCGGCTGGCGATTTCGGAGCGCATGGTCTCAAAGGCGGCACCGAGGTGCCCGATTTCATCCTGGCGGCGGATGTAGAGGCCTTCGCTGTAATCGCCCTCCCCCAAGCGCTTGGCGACCGTGGCCAGGTCGCGCAAGGGACTGGTGATGCGGCGCGCCATGACGGCGCTGGCCACGGCCGCACCCAGCACGCCCAGCACCGTGATGCTGAGCAGGATCAATTGCAGCCGTTGGTAAGGCGCCACCGCCTCGCTGACCGAACGCTGCAACACGGCCACCGCTTCCTGGCCATTGCTGGCGCGCGCCAGGGGCAGCACGCGGGCACGGTACTGGTTGCCGTCAATCTGCAGGTCGGTGGCACCGGCCTGGCCCATCTGCGGACTGCTGGCCTCCTTGGCCATCATCTGCGCTTGCGGCTTGGGCAGGGTCGATACATCGGCCGACCAGGCCGAACTGCCGCGCTGGCGCACCAGGATGGAAACCTGCAGTTGCGACAGGGCCCGCATGTCGTTGACCAGTTCGCGGTCCACCGGGAAGCCCATGACCACCCAGGCGATGGTCACCGGCGCCTTGATCGGCACGGCCACGATCTGGAACAGGTTGTCGCCGACCACGGCGCTCTCGGCGGCACCATTGCCATTGCCGGCGCGGCGCACCAGTTCCAGGCTGCTGCGCTGCAGGTCGGTATCGGGATATTCCAGTGTGGAGGCATGGATGTTGCCATCGGTCCCGACCAGCATGCCCATCGAAGCGCCGATACGGGCCCCGTGGTTGGCCAGCACCGAGGCGATGGTGTCGCGGTCATCGGTGCCGATGGCCTGGCGGAAGCCGAAGTCCGACGCCAGCAGGCGTGCACCCTGCGTCAGCTTCTGGGCGTTCTGGTCCAACAGGCGCGTGAAGACGCGCTCGCCAATGACCAGCTCCTCGCTGATGGCGCTGCGGGCATTGCGATCGATGGCGGTTCGGATCGCCACGAAACCGGCCAGTTGCACCACCACGATGAGGGTGATGAACAGCGCGACGATCTTGCTTTCCAGACGGTAAAGACGCACCCCTGCCCCGTTTTCTCTAGTGATGTTATCGGTATGTTGCGCTCACGGCGCCCTACAGCGGCACGGCCTTGACATTGAGCTTGATGCTGGCCCGGCCCTCGCCCTGCACTTCCAGCGGCTGCTCCACGGCGGCCTGGTTCGGCCCCATGGTGAAATACCAGGCCTTGAGCGCGTAGCGGCCGTTGGCGATGCCCTCCAGCCGCACCACCCCGCGGGCGTCGCTCACGCCGAAATGGGGCGTATTGACCACTTGTACATACGCCACCATCTCGTCATGAATATTACAGCCCAGCACCACGGTGCCGGCCTTGTCGAAGAGTACCGGGCTACCCGGTACGCCTGAATAAAGCTTCAGCTCAAAAGTCTTGGCCGGCGAAAACGAATAGACGTGATGCCGCACATTGTCGTGATTGGGGAAGATGATCGGCGTCCCGGTCTGGACCACGGTGACCAAGGGGATGAAGGTCTTGTTCTTCTGCTCGATCTCGACCTGCTTGGCTGCCTTGGCGGCCGATCCGCCGCCCGCCGGTTCGGCATACACCACGGCATTGGGTACGGGCTGGCCGGCGCTGTCGAGCACCTGCACCGACACGGCGGCCTGGGCAGTCCAGGCCCAACTCCCTGCCCACAACAGGAAGAGCAGCCAGAGGGGGGCATGGCGAATATTCTTTTTCTGCATATCGCTGTCACTGAAAAATAAGGGAAGGGAGAGCAACGGCGGCGGCCGTGGCGACCGCGCACGCAGCCGCATCCCTTTACCCCGCACTATACGCAAGCCTGGCGCCCTGCCTATCGGGGAGTTTCTGATTTGCCGAAAGGCAACATACCCGAGTCCGGCAGCGGTCCCTTCCGCGATCACCCGTCGCGGCAGCCGCCAGAAACTTCAGTTTGGCAATTATGCCCGTGAATTCGAACGGTGGATGCCCCCCCGCCGCCCATCTCATCAGACGGGCCTTGCCTGCTCTTCTTCTCCGCGCTCTGCGGTGAGGTAGCCGACCACGGCCGGCAGGATCTCGGTGCGTACACTGGCCGGCGATACGCCGCCATAACCGGTCAGCACGACGGCCTTGATGAGTGCCTTCATCATGCGCTGCACCACGAAGGTGGCGACATCCAGGTCAGGCGGCGTGATGCTGGCGCGGTGCTTTTCCAGCACGCGGCGGATGGAATCGAAGAAGCCCTGGCGGATCTCCTGGGAGATCGGCAGGTTGTAGGCGGGGAATTCCTCTTCCAGGATGCGGTTCAGTTCCGGTTCCAGCAGGTGCGCCGCCACCAGCGCGTTGATGAGTTTCTCGAAGTCGCCAGCCAGGGTGCCGGAGGCATCGATATGCGCCACCACGTCTTCGAAAAGCGTGAGCATGCGCGTGCTGTGGCGCTCGCGCAGCGCAAAGATCAGGGCATCCTTGTTGGGGAAATACTGGTACAGCGAACCGACGCTGATGCCGGCCGACTCGGCCACCAGATTGGTATTGGTCTTGGCATAGCCACGCTCGACCAGCACGCGCGACATGGCATCAAGGATGGTATCGACCATCGCCCGCGAACGCGCTTGGCGAGGTTCTTTTCTGGGTTGCAGTTTCATTGGCAGCTTTGGTGAGGAATTCGCCCGCCCCCGACGCGAATTCACAACGTGAGTGATTATTCGTATATCGAAGTATAATACGAAAAATGAGTTTTTACTCGCCCGACCTCCGGATGGTACTCGTAAATCAAGACAAGTGCTTGCCACCCCCTCCGGCCGGTCCCGCGAGTGTTCGCGGCTCAAGGCTGGAACATCGGTCCGGCGCACATCGCAAAACTCGAAAAAGAACTCGTATCGCCAAAAACCTCTTCGTGGAGAATTCTATGAAATGCATCAACTCGCCCGCCGCCCGGCCGCGGGCGAAGGCGGCCAACGCCGTGCTGGCGGCGCTGATCGCGGCCATCGGCCTGGCCGGCTGTGCCAGCTTCGAGGGCATCGGCACCGACAAGCAACCAGCCCAGGCAGGCGACTTCACCACCGCGCGCAGCCTGTCGGACCCCAATCCGGGTGCCCCCAACGGGCAATGGCCGGGCAGTGACTGGGTACGCCAGTTTGGTGACGCCCAGCTGACGGCCCTGATCGAGGAGGCCCTGGCCGCCAACCCGAGCTTGCAACAGGCGCGCGCCCGCATCGGTGCGGCCGCCGCACTGGCCGAGTCGCGTGGCGCCCCGCTGCTGCCGACCGTGAATGCGGAAGCCTCGGTGATCCGCAACCAGTTTTCCAGTACCTCGATCTACCCGCCGCCTTACGGGGGCAACTGGTACAACGAGAAGAAAGCCGGCCTGAACGTCGGTTACGAGCTCGACCTCTGGAACAAGAACCAGGCCGCCCTGGAGCAAGCCATCTCCAGCCAGAAAGCCGCCCAGGCCAGCGAACAGGAAGCGCGCCTGGCGCTGACGGCTTCCATCGTCTCGGTCTACAGCCAGCTGGCCGCGCAATATGCGGTGCAGGACATCCTGCAGCGCACCGTTCAACAGCGCAGCAGCCTGGAAACCATCACCGCCGACCGTGTCAGGACCGGCCTGGACAGCCAGATCGAACGCAACCAGTCGCGCACCAGCAGTGCCGACGCCCGCGCCCAGCTGGAACAGAGCGCCGGCCAGATCGTGCTGCTGCGCCAGCAGCTCGGTGCCTTGACCGGCAAGGGCCCGGACCGCGGCCTGCAGCTGGCCCCGCCTTCCATGCAGAACCTGGCCACGCCGGGCTTGCCAGCGGACCTGCCGCTGAACCTGCTGGGCCGTCGACCTGACATCGTGGCCGCGCGCTGGCAGGTGGAAGCCGCCAGCCGTGGCATCGACGTGGCCAAGGCGCGTTTCTATCCGGACATCAACCTGAGCGCCATGATCGGCTTCGACAGCCTGGTCGATGCCAACCCCTTCACGGCCGCCAGCAAGAGCATCGCCTTCGGTCCGGCGATCACGCTGCCGATCTTCGAAGGCGGCGCCCTGCGGGCCGGGCTCAAGGGCGAAGTGGCCAACTACGAGCTGGCCGTGGCCACCTACAACAAGACCTTGAACGATGCCTACGCCGACGTGGCGCGCCAGATCGCGGCGATCCACTCCATCGAGCGCCAGTTGCCGATCCGCCGTGAAGCCCTGCAAGCGGCCGAGCGTGCCTACGACCTGGCGCGCGAGCGCTATCGCCTGGGCCTGGTGTCGCAACTGACGCTGCTCTCGTCGGAGACCGCCGTACTGGCACAGCGCCAGTCGCTGGTGGCGCTGCAAGCCCAGCGCCGTGACCAGCAGGTCGCGCTCTACAAGGCCCTGGGCGGCGGTTTCGACGCCCAGCAGGCAGGCCTGGCGCAGGCCCCGGCGCCGTCGCATTGAAGCGCCTGCCTGAAGACGGCATGAACATTTGAATTGAACCCGCCCGCCACCGGCTTCTCCACCCTGCGCCGGTGAGCGGGACGGCCCTGCCTTCGCGGCAGGGCTGATCGACCGACTACAAAAAGATAGAACGGAGTCCTCCATGAGTGACAGCACCACCCCACAAAACCCGCCAGCCAACAGCAACGGAAACGGAAACGGAAACGGAAACGGAAACGGAAATGGCAACGGCAAGCGCAAGCGCCAGCTGATCCTGCTCACGCTGGTCCTGCTGGTGATCGGCATCGCCTGTTTCCTGTACTGGTTCCTGCACGCCCGCTTCTTTGAAGAAACCGATGACGCCTACGTCGGCGGCAACGTGGTCCAGATCTCCGCCCAGGTCGGCGGCACGGTCGTGGCCGTCAAGGCCGACGACACGCAAGTGGTCAAGGCCGGCCAGCCCCTGGTGGCCCTGGATGCGGCCGACACCAAGCTGGCGCTGGAGCAGGCCCAGGCCGCCCTGGCCCAGGCGGTGCGCCAGACGCGCCAGCTGTTCCTCAACAACGACACGCTGGCCGCCAATGTGGCCGCCGCCGACAGCAACCTGGCCCGTGCCAGGGAAGACCTGCAGCGCCGCCAGGCCGGCCTGTCTTCCGGTGCGGTCTCGCAGGAAGATGTCTCGCACGCACGTGATGCGGTCAAGAGTGCTGTCGCTGCTCTCGACCAGGCCCGCGCCGCTGCTGCTGCCAACCGCGCCCTGACCGACCACACCAGCGTGACCGAGCACCCCAACGTGCTGCAGGCGGCCACCGCCGTGCGCAACGCCTACCTGAACTACGCTCGCGTGAACATCGTGGCACCGGTCGCAGGTTTCGTCTCCAAGCGTTCGGTGCAGGTCGGCCAGCGCATCGCCGCCGGCAGTCCGCTCATGGCCATCGTACCGCTGGAGCAGATCTGGATCGACGCCAACTTCAAGGAAAGCCAGTTGCAGCACATCCGTCTCGGCCAGCCGGTGGAAGTGATCGCTGACGTCTATGGTTCCAGCGTGAAGTACAAGGGCACCGTGATCGGCTTCTCGGCCGGGACCGGTGGTGCCTTCTCGCTGCTGCCGGCGCAGAACGCCACCGGCAACTGGATCAAGGTGGTGCAGCGCGTACCGGTGCGCATCGCGCTCGATCCGGAACAGGTGCGCGCGCATCCGCTGCGCATCGGCCTGTCCACCACCGCCACCGTGGACATCCATGGCGATGGCCGTGCGCTGGAAGCAGTGCCGACCAATTACCAGACCAATGTCTATGACGACCTCGGCAAGCAGGCCGATGCCATCGTCGAGCGCATCATCAGCGACAACGCCAGCGGCCTGCCGCAAGCGCGCAAGAGCAAGGCGGCCGCCGCACCGGTGGCGGTGCCGCACACCTGATGGAGTGCGGCTGTCCTTACCCGACATTGAATGGACTTTGATCAAGCCTTATGGCCACTACTCCCCCCAAACCCTACACGCCGCCACCGCCGCTGACGGGTGCCAACCTGGTGCTGGGCACCTTGTCGGTGTCGCTGGCGGTGTTCATGAACGTGCTGGATTCGTCCATCGCCAACGTCGCCATTCCGACCATCTCGGGCAACCTCGGTGTGTCGGTCGATGAAGGCACCTGGGTCATCACCTCCTTTGCTGCTGCCAACGCCATCTCGATCCCGCTGACGGGATGGCTGACGCAGCGCCTGGGCGCGGTGCGCCTGTTCGTGACCTCGGTGCTGCTGTTCGTGCTGGCCTCCTGGCTGTGCGGCCTGGCGCCCACGCTGCCCATCCTGCTGGCCGCGCGCGTGCTGCAAGGCCTGGTGGCCGGCCCCATGGTGCCGCTGTCGCAATCACTGCTGCTGGGGGCCTACCCCAAATCGAAATCCTCCTTCGCCCTGGCGCTATGGGGCATGACGGCGGTGGTGGCCCCCGTGGCCGGCCCCGCGCTGGGCGGGTGGATCACCGACAGCTATACCTGGCCCTGGATCTTCTACATCAACATCCCCGTGGGCCTGATTGCGGCCGGGATCACCCTGGCCATCTACCGCTCGCGCGAGACGCCCACCCACAAGCTGCCCATCGACAAGATCGGCCTGGCGCTGCTGGTGACCTGGGTAGCGGCCTTCCAGATCATGCTCGACAAGGGCAAGGACCTGGACTGGTTCTCCTCGCCCACCATCGTCACGCTGGGCATCATCGCGTTGATCGCCTTCGCCTACTTCGTGGTGTGGGAGTTGAACAATGACCATCCGGTGGTGGACCTGCGCCTGTTCGGCCGGCGCAACTTCGCCGGTGGCACCATCGCCATTTCCATCGGCTACGGGGTGTTCTTCGGCAACCTGGTGATCCTGCCGCAATGGCTGCAGCAATACCTGGGCTACCGGTCGATCGACTCGGGCCTGTCCACGGCGCCCATCGGCATCTTCGCGGTGATCCTGATGCCGCTCATCGGCCGCTTCCTGCCACTGGTGGATGCACGCAAGGTGGCCACGGCCTCCTTCATCGGCTTTGCCATCGTGTTCTGGCTGCGTTCGCGCTACAACCTGCAGGTGGACCAGATGACGGTGATCCTGCCCACGCTGCTGCAGGGCATTCCCACGGCCATGTTCTTCGTGCCGCTGACGGTGCTGCTGCTCTCGGGCCTGCCACCGGAACGCATCCCGGCGGCGGCCGGCCTGTCGTCCTTCGTGCGCGTGTTCTGCGGTGCGGTCGGCACTTCCATTTCGACCACGGCCTGGAACAACCGCAGCATCATGCACCACGCCCAGCTGACCGAACACGCCACGCCCTACAGCCCGTGGCTGCAGGAGACCGTCAACAACCTCAGCAGCACCCTCGGCCTGAACGCCGAGCAGACGGCAGGCATGCTGGAACGGACCATCACCTTCCAGGCGGCGATGCTGGGCATCAATGACATCTTCTATGTCTCGGCGGTGATCTTCATCGTCATCATCCCGCTGATCTGGATCATCAAGCCCTCCAAGGGTGGCGCGGGCGCGGCCGAAGCCTCGGCGGCACACTGACCAGCCAGTTGTCGCGGCTATCGCAGCCGCGACAGGCCGTGCTGCAGGCGGATGATGTCGATGAGCTTGCGCAAGGCCGGATGCGCGTGGCGCCGGCTGCTGTAGTACATGTGGAAAGGCTCGCTGGGGGCCGCCCATTCTTCCAGGATGGCTTCCAGCGAGCCTTCCTCGATCTCCTTGCTGATCCTTCCCTCCAACAGATAGGCGATACCGACCCCGGCCTTGGCCGCCGCGATGGTGGCGGCGGTATTGTTGATCGTCACCAGGCCCGGCACGCGGATGCGCTGGCGGTGCTTGCCACGGCCGAATTCCCACTGATAGCTGGAGTTGTCACCCAAGAGCAATTGCAGACAGGTGTGCTGCTGCAGGTCCTCCAGGGTGAGCGGCCGTCCGTGCCGGTCCAGGTACGCCGGCGAGGCCGCGGCCACCCAGCGATGCGCGCGCGTCAGCGGCGCGGTCACCATGCCCTCCGGCACGTAGTGGCCGTAACGGATGCCGGCGTCATAGCCTTCGCTGACGATGTCGATGGGCTTGTCATCGACCACGATGGTGAGCTTGACCTTGGGGCAGAGGCGCACGAATTCGGGGATGGCCGGTTCGATCAGCAGATGGGCGGCATCGGCGAAGACGTTGATGCGCAATTCGCCCAGGCTGCCTTCGGCCGAGCTTTCCAGCTGGCCCAGCGCCTGTGCGATCTGCTCGAATCCTTCCTCCAGCCTGGCCGCCAGTTCACTGCCCGCCGCCGTGGGCGAGATGGCGCGGCTGGAGCGGTACAGCAACTGGGTCGAGAGCCGCTCTTCCAGTCGCTTCATGGCATGGCTGGTCGCCGAGGGCGTCAGGCCGAGCTGGATCGCGGCGGCCTTGAAGCTGCCGGTGCGCAGGATGGTGACGAAGATCCGCAGATCGGAAAATTCGATATGGTCGAGGAGGGACATGGATGAATTGAAATCACTTCAGCAATGAATCCAGTTCATCTTAAACCAGACATCCTCGCGCGTGGTGCGCGGTATAACTACGGCTTTTGGAATGCTCACAAGGAGTTCTGCATGAAATCAAGACGCTTTGGCCGCACGGGTGTGGAAGTCTCGGAAATCGGATTTGGCGCCTGGGCCATTGGCGGCTCGTGGGGTGACGTCTCTTCGCAGGATGCCAAGGCCGCCCTGCACGCTGCCCTGGATGCAGGCGTAAGCTTCATCGATACGGCTGATGTGTACGGTGATGGGCGCTCCGAGCAGCTGATTGCGCAGGTGCTCAAGGAACGCGGCGGGGCACGTCCGTTCGTGGCCACCAAGGCCGGCCGCCGCCTCTCGCCGCATGTGGCCAGCGGCTACAACAACAAGGACAATCTCACCGCCTTCGTCGACCGTTCGCTCAAGAACCTGGAGGTGGATTGCCTGGATCTGGTGCAACTGCACTGCCCGCCCACCGAGGTGTATTACCAGCAGGAAGTGTTCGCCCATATGGATGCGCTGGTGGCGGCTGGCAAGATTGCCCATTACGGCGTCTCGGTGGAGAAGGTGGAAGAAGCCCTCAAGGCCATCGAATATCCGAACGTGAAATCGGTGCAGATCATCTTCAACATCTTCCGCCAGCGCCCTATCGGCCTGTTCCTGCAGGAAGCGCAGCGCCGCGATATCGCCGTGATCGCCCGGGTGCCGCTGGCCTCGGGCCTGCTGACCGGCAAGATGAATGCGCAGACCACCTTTGCTGCCGACGACCATCGGCAATTCAACCGTCACGGCGAAGCCTTTGATGTCGGCGAGACCTTCTCGGGCGTGCCGTATGAGGTCGCGCTGGCGGCCGTGGAGAAGATCCGCGCGTTGCTGCCGCCGGGTGTTCCCATGGCGCAATTCGCGCTGCGCTGGATCCTGATGGAAAGCGGCATCAGCACCGTCATCCCCGGGGCCCGCAACGTCGCGCAGGCGCAGTCCAACAGTGCTGCCAGCGACTTGCCGCCGATCACGGATGAGGTGATGCAGGCATTGCGCGAACTCTACCTGCACGACATTGCACCGTACGTGCATCAACGCTGGTAATCTGTGGCCCCTCCCTTTCATGTCACCAATAACAAGCAAGGACACCATGACACCCATCCAGCTCGCCATCGCCGGCGTCGGCAAGATCGTTTATGACCAGCATGCCCCGGCCATTGCCGGCAATGCCGATTTCAAGCTGGTCGCCACCGCCAGCCGCAACCACCGCATCGAGGGCGTGACCGCCTACAAGAGCATGACCGAGATGCTGGGCTCTGGCACGGCCATCGAGGCCATCTCCCTGTGCATGCCGCCGCAGTACCGCTATGAAGCCGCACGTGAAGCGCTGGCGGCAGGCAAGCACGTCTTCCTGGAAAAACCGCCTGGCGCCACGCTTTCCGAAGTCGAGTCGCTGAAGCAGCTGGCGGCGAAAAAAGGCGTGACCCTGTTCGCCAGCTGGCACTCGCGCCATGCGCCGGCGGTGCAGGTGGTCAAGCGCCATCTGCAGGAACATGCGCCGCGCCAGGTCAAGGTGATCTGGCGTGAAGACGTGCGCCACTGGCACCCGGACCAGGAATGGATCTGGCAACCGGGCGGCCTGGGCGTGTTCGATCCGGGCATCAATGCCTTGTCGATCGTCACCGAGATCCTGCCGCAGGCGATGTTCCTGAAGCAGGCCACGCTGGAAGTGCCGTCCAACCGCCAGACCCCGATTGCCGCGCGCCTGGCCTTTACCGATGCGCTGGGCACGGATGTGCAAGCCGACTTCGACTGGCGCCAGACGGGCGAGCAGACCTGGGATATCGTCATCGAGACCGACAGCACGCGGGTCCACCTGAAGAAGGGCGGACATGAACTTTGGATCAACGACAAGCCGTGCGAGCTGCCGGTGGAAGGCGAGTATCCCTCGCTGTATGCACATTTCTGCAAACTGGTCCGCAGTGGATCGTCCGATGTGGATGTGGCGCCGCTGCGGCATGTGGCCGATGCGTTCATGCTGGGGGAGCATGTGGTCACTGACGCTTTTGTATAAAAAAAGACCACTACCGGGCAAGCACGGCTTGCAAGGTAGTGGTCTTTCAGAACGGGAGAACGGGAGAACGGGAGTTCAGTCCGACAGGTTGGCATGATGGAAGCGCAAATGATCTTCCATAAAACTCTCGATGAAGTAATACCCGTGGTCATACCCCGCATGCCGGCGCAAGGTCAGCGGCTGTGAGGCTTCCTTGCAGGCCGCTTCGAAACGTTCCGGCTGCAGCTGCTCGGTCAGGAATTTGTCGGCCAGCCCCTGGTCGATCAGGATGCCCTGCGGGAACGGCGCATAGAGCTTGCCCATCAGCTCGCTGGCGTCATGCGCCTGCCAGCTCTGCTGGTCATCACCCAGGTAGTGACTGAACGCCTTCTGGCCCCACGGGCAATGCACGGGCGCAGCAATGGGCGCGAACGCCGACACCGAACGGTAGAGATCACGATGGCGCAAGGCCAGCGTCAACGCCCCATGTCCGCCCATCGAATGCCCGAAGATCCCCATGCGCTGCGGGTCGGCCGGAAAACGGTCCAGCACGGCGCGGCGCAGGTCCTCCACCACGTAGCTTTCCATCCGGTAGTGCCGGCTCCAGGGCGCCTGCGTGGCATCCAGGTAAAAGCCGGCGCCGACGCCGAAGTCCCAGCTGTCGCTTTCACCAGCGATGCCCGCGCCGCGCGGACTGGTGTCGCAACTGACCAGGATCAGCCCCAGTTCGGCCGCCACCCGTTGCGCGCCGGCCTTGATCATGAAGGTTTCTTCGGTGCAGGTCAGCCCGGCCAGGTAAAACAGCACGGGCAGCTTGCTGCCGCCCTGCCCGGCCTGCGGCGGGACGAACACCGACAAACGCATGTCCAGCCCGATGGCAGCCGAGGCATGGCGATAAAAGCCCTGCACGCCGCCAAAACAGCCGTGCTCGGAGAGGGTCTCCAGCATCGCGCCCTCCTCAGAACTCGACCACGGAGCGGATCGACTCCCCGCTCTTCATCAGGTCGAAGCCCTCATTGATGCGCTCCAGCGGCAGCTTGTGCGTGATCAGGTCATCAATGTTGAGCTTGCCTTCCATGTACCAGTCGACGATCTTGGGCACATCGGTACGGCCCCGCGCACCACCGAAGGCCGAGCCCTTCCAGACGCGGCCGGTCACCAGCTGGAACGGACGCGTCGAGATCTCCTGGCCGGCTGCGGCCACGCCGATGATGATGGACTGGCCCCAGCCCTTGTGGCAGCACTCCAGCGACTGGCGCATGGTGGTGGTATTGCCGATGCACTCGAAACTGTAATCGGCGCCGCCATCGGTCATGCCGATAATGGCATCGACCACGTTGGGCACGTCCTTGGGATTGATGAAGTCGGTCATGCCGAACTTGCGCGCCATGGCTTCACGCGCCGGGTTCAGGTCCACGCCGATGATCTTGTTGGCGCCCACCATCTTGGCTGCCTGGATGACGTTCAAGCCAATACCGCCCAACCCGAACACCACCACATTGGCGCCCGCTTCCACCTTGGCGGTAAACAGCACCGCGCCCACGCCGGTGGTCACGCCACAGCCGATGTAGCAGACCTTGTCGAAGGGTGCATCCGAACGGATCTTGGCCAGGGCAATCTCCGGAACCACGATGTAGTTGGAGAAGGTCGAGGTGCCCATGTAGTGGAACAGCGGCTTGCCGTCCAGCGAGAAGCGGCTGGTGGCATCCGGCATCAGGCCGCGGCCCTGGGTGGCGCGGATGGCCTGGCACAGGTTGGTCTTCTGGGAAAGGCAGAACTTGCACTCGCGGCATTCCGGCGTGTACAGGGGGATGACGTGGTCATCCTTCTTGAGCGACTTCACGCCCGGGCCGACGTCGACCACCACGCCCGCACCTTCATGGCCGAGGATGGCCGGGAAGATGCCTTCCGGGTCGGCGCCCGAGAGCGTGTAATAGTCGGTGTGGCAGATGCCGGTGGCCTTGATCTCGACCAGGACTTCGCCGGCCTTGGGGCCGCCGAGTTCGACTTCCTCGATGGTCAAGGGCTTGCCTGCCTGCCATGCTACCGCTGCTCTTGTCTTCATAGGGATGGGTCCTTTGCGTGATGATTGAAGTAAAACCTCCCGACCCCTGCACGGAGAACCGGCGCGGTCAGGAAAATTCAGTGAAACGATGATGCAGATGAAACTGCTGGCTGGGCAGTATTATCGCATTGCAAACGAAAATGCATGCGCACCCTTTACACACCTTCATGTTGATAACGGAACAAGTGAAAATTTCCTTCCGACATGAAAATCACGTTGTTGCGTTGCAGCGACGTTGCACCCGGGATGACAAAGCCTTGGGCTTGCGGTAAGGTTGCTACAAAACAAACGGCGAACGTGGCTGGCAGGATGGCCATCGATGAGCACACAAACAAGTACAACGGAAGCAAGGACAAGCGCCAACAAAGCGCAGCAGGACACGGGATGGCATACTGGCGTCTCGCGTATCAGCAAGTGGGGGCATCCACGTAATTTTGGCGTAAGCACTCACCGCACGTGGGCGCTGCGGCTTGCCGTCGCGCTGGCGGGGAGCGCGCCATGTGCGTGCGAGGGCTGTCGAAACGGTCGTCCGGTGTCTTTCCGGGCCAAGGGACGTGCAGCGATCCGCTGCCTAACGACAGGTGATGTGATATCGGTCACATGGGAAAACAGAAAAAATCGCCGGGACGCCCAGGCACTACCCTGAAGACCTTGCTGCTCTTTGTCGGCTTCGTCGGGTCGTTCATCGTGGTGCAGACCTGGTGGGAAATCCGCCAGGACCGCCAGCTGACCATCGACGCCGAACGCGCCAGCTCGATGGCGGCCGTGCGCAGCGTGCAGGAGCATGCCGAACGCATCTTCGGTGAGCTCGACCAGTTGCTCTGGTCGGGGGCTGAACACATCCATGGCGCCGGGCCCGACCTGCTCGACGATGACCAGGGCCTGTACCGCTTGCTGTCGGTCATGCAGCAGCGCCTGCCCACGGTGATGGTGCTGCGCTACATCGACCGCAATGGCAATACCCGCGCCAGCTCCCTGCGCGCCCTCGATACCACCAGCATCCCGGAAGACCACAAGCTGACCCATGTGGATGGCAATCCGGCCCGGCCTGGCCTGTTCGTCGGACAGCTCATGCGCAGCCGCTACAACCGGGAGCTGGTACTGCCGGTGGCGATGAACCTTTACGACAGCAGCAGCCGGCCCATCGGACTGCTGGTGGCCGAACTGAAGGCGGCGACCTTCTTTGACTTCTACAAGCGCATCACCAATTTCGAGGCCATCGTTTCACTGCGTACCGACAGCGGATCGATGATGTTGCGCTCGCCCTTCGAGGAGCGCTGGCTCAGTATCAGCCTGGCCGACGCCAAGAGCATGGCGCGCATCCGCGCCGGCGCCGAGGAAGGCGCGTTCGAGGAGATCTCGCACCTGACCGGCGAGCCGCTGCTGTTCTCCTACAAGCGGCTGGACAAATGGTCACTGGTGGCTGTCTATGCGCGGCGCATGGACGATGTGCTGGCGCCCTGGCGCAGCCGGACCGAAAACCGCATCCTCCTGGCCACCGGCATCTTGGGCTTCATCCTGATCGCGCTCATTGCCTTCCTGGTGTATTACCGCTACCAGCGCCGCCTGGACCATGCGCTCTCCTCCAGTGAATACCGCTACCGCAAGCTCTACGAAGAAGGCAGCGATCCCATCGTGCTCATTTCCTCCGAACTGCGCTACCTGGACTGCAATGCGGCGGCGCTGCGCTTTTTCGGGGTGCCGGACAAGGAGCGCATCATCGGCCGCAAGGTTGGGCTGTTCTCGCGCCAGAAAGCGCGCCAGTCTGAGCAGCCGGACATCGATGAACTGGTCGGGCGGGTCCTGGCAGGACAACCCCAGCAGTTCGAATGGGTCACGGTCCGCCGCAACAAGATCATCCACACCGACGTCACCTTGAACCGCGCCGAGTTCGAGCGCGGCTATGCGATCTTCGCCATCCTGCGCGACATCAGCGCCCGCAAACGCGCCGAGCTGCTGCAGAGCGAACAGAACCGTGTCCTGCACATGGTGATGGCCGATGACGACCTCGACGGCATCCTCAACGAGATCGTCGGTTTTGCCGATGCCCAGCTGCCCTATGGGGCCAGTTGCGTGATGCTGGTCAATGAACAGGCTTCGCACTTTACCTCGGTGCTGAGCCGCCGCTACCCGCCGCGCCTGCTGCGCGCCTTGCAGGGCATGCCGATCCGCCACGGCTGCGGCGTCGGCGCGGAAGCGGCCCTGCGGCGCGGCCCCTGCATCGTCACCGACATCGCGCGCGATCCGGTGACCGAGCATCTGCGGGTACTCATCGACGTGGAGGTCTACCCTTCCTGCGGCGCCTGGCCCATCATGGGCAAGGAGGGCCAGTTGCTGGGCGTGTTCGCCGCCCTGCTCAAGGAAAACCAGGCCCCCAGCAACGAATACCTGCAACTGGCCAATATCGCCGCCGACCTGGCCAGCGTGGCCATCGAGAGCCGCCGCGCCGACGAGCGCATCCGCCACCTGGCGCACTACGACGAGCTCACCGGACTGCCCAACCGCTTCCTGTGCACCCAGCACGTCTCCAACGCCATCACCCACGCCGAACACCGCAACGGCATGGTGGCGGTATTGCTGATGGACCTGGACCGCTTCAAGAACATCAACGATACCTTTGGCCACGAGGCCGGCGAAGCCGTGCTGCAGGAGATCGCCCAGCGCTTCCGCAATACCCTGCGTGAACTGGACATCCTGGCGCGCGTGGGCGGGGATGAATTCATCGTGCTGGTGGATGACTTCGACGATCCGCTGCAGCTGGGCGAGATCGCCCAGAAGCTGCTGACCGAGGCACGCAAGCCCTTCATCATCGATGGCCAGGAAGCCATGCTCTCGGCCAGTATCGGCATCGCCACCTATCCGGGCGATGGCGACAATGCGCAAACCCTGATCAAGAACGCCGACATCGCCATGTACCGCGCCAAGCACCATGGCAAGGATGACTATCGCTTCTTCTCAGACGAGGTCAACACCAACACGGTGGAGCGCATCGCCATGGAAGCCGAACTGCGCCGTGCCATCGAGCGGGGCGAATTCGTGGTGCACTACCAGCCCAAGATCAACCTGGCCACCGGTGGCATCGTGGGTGCGGAAGCGCTGGTGCGCTGGCAGCATCCGGTGCGCGGCCTGGTGCCGCCGGGTGAATTCATTCCGCTGGCTGAAGAGACCCGGCTGATCGACCAGATCGGCCTGATCGTACTGGAAGAGGCGTGCCGGGACATCGGGCTGATGCTGGAACGCGACCTGGTGTGCGGTCGCATTTCCATCAACCTGACCGGCAGCCAGTTCGGCGACGAACACCTGCTGGACGACATCAAGAGCGTGGTCCAGCGCCACGCAACGCCGCCAGCCTGCCTGGAGTTCGAGATCACCGAGAGCATGGTGATGCACAACCGCGACCGCGCCATTGCAATCATGGATGGCATCCGCGCAGAGGGCTTCACCATTTCGATTGACGACTTCGGCACCGGCTATTCCTCGCTGGCTTACCTGAAGCGTTTCCCGGTCAATACGCTGAAGATCGACAAATCCTTCATCAATGACATTCCCGACGACGCCAACAGCAGCGCCATCGTGCAGGCCATCATCGCCATGAGCCATGCATTGAACCTGAAGGTGGTGACCGAAGGCGTGGAGACCGAGAAACAGCTGCGGGCCCTGCGCGAGTTCGGCTCGGATGAGTACCAGGGCTATTACTTCAGCAAGCCGGTTCCCTACGCGCAGTTCCTGCAGATGCTGTTGTTGCAGCAGGAGCTCACGCGCCAGCCCAGCCAGGCGCTGGTGACCGAGGGCGATCCGCCGTAAGCGCCTGGCCGCTTGCTGCCGGCTTCAAGACTGCCGTGCAGCCAGGCGGTCGACCTGGTAGAGCGAGGGGAACAGGCGCATCCACAGCAGCACGATCAGCAGCGTGCCGATACCACCGATGAGCACGGCCGGTACCGCCCCGAACCAGGCGGCGGTGAGCCCCGATTCGAATTCGCCAAGCTGATTGGACGTTCCGATGAAGACCGAATTGACGGCCGAGACCCGGCCGCGCATGGCATCGGGCGTTTCCAGCTGGACGAAGGAGGAGCGCACCACCACGCTGATCATGTCAGCCGCGCCCAGAACCGCCAACGCGGCCAGCGACAGCGGGAAGGAGCGCGACAGGCCGAAGACGATGGTGGCCAGCCCGAACACGGCCACGGCCATGAACATGGTGCGCCCTACCCGGCCACCCAGGGGAAAGCGCGCCAGCAGCAACGCCACGATCAAGGCCCCGGCTGCCGGTGCCGAGCGCAGCAGCCCCAGGCCGACCGCACCGGTATGCAGGATGTCGTTGGCAAAGACCGGCAGCAAGGCGGTGGCACCACCGAGCAGCACGGCAAACATGTCCAGCGAGATGGCACCGAAGATGGCGGGCTTGCTGCGGATGAAAGCCAGTCCTGCGAACACCGACGACAGACTGGCCCCGGTCGGCTTGGCCGGTGCAGTCTGGGCCGCCGCCACCTGGGCCGGACGCCGGATCAGCGACAACAGGACGCTGCAGGCGATGAACAGCGCGCAACTGCTGGCATACACCACGGCCGGCCCAGCCACGTAGAGAAAGCCGCCCAATGCCGGGCCGATGATGATGGCGAACTGTGTCGCCGAGGCCGAGCCCGCCACGGCGCCCGGCAAGGCCTTGGGCGACATCAGGCTGGGCAGCAGGGCCGACATGGTCGGCTTGGAAAAGGCCCGGCCCGCGCCAATGACGGCCACGATTGCGAAAATCATCTCGCGGCTGAGCCAGCCCTGCAGGCTGCCCACTGCCAGCGTGGCGGCAGCGGCGGCTTCCACCAGCGAACTGACGCGCGCGACGTTGCGGCGATCAAAGCGGTCTGCCACATGACCCACCACAAAGACCAGGATCAACGAAGGGATGAACTGCACCAGGCCCACGATGCCGAGATCGAAGGCACTGTGGGTGAGCTGGTAGACCTGCCAGCCGACCGCGACGATCTGCATCTGCAAGGCGATGGTGGAGGCCACGCTGGCGCACCAGAAAAGTTTGAAGGGGGTGTGATGACGCAGCGGCTCGGCGGCATCATCGGGGGTCGCGCTGGGGGAAGTGGATGACATGTCTCGTGTAGGGGAAGGCGGTGTTCTGGCGTAATGGAGTCCGGCACTGCAAGCAGCAACCGGGCTGGCGCGCGCGGTCTTGGCGCCGCTGCGGCCCTGCCCTGCAAGGCAGGACGGGCGCCGCTATACTACCCGATCCCGCGCCAGCCGGCAGGAGGCGCCCCGTCCCTGCCTGCGCATTACAAGGAGAATCCGCATGCAGTACCGCCAACTCGGCCGCACCGACCTCAAGGTCAGCCTCATCACCCTGGGGACCATGACCTGGGGCGAGCAGAACACCGAAGCCGACGCCCACTCGCAACTGGACTATGCCGTCGAACGCGGCATCACCCTGATCGACGCCGCCGAAATGTATCCGGTCCCGCCCAAGGCGGAAACACAAGGACTCACCGAACGTTATCTCGGCACCTGGCTCAAGAAATCCGGCAAGCGTGACCAGTTGCTCATCGCTACCAAATGCACCGGCCCGGCCCGCAAGCCGCACAACCCCCGCCACATTCGCGGCGGCATCAATGACCTGGACCGCAAGGGCCTGACCGATGCACTGCATGGCAGCCTGGAGCGCCTGCAACTGGATCACGTGGACCTGTACCAGCTGCACTGGCCCGACCGCAGCGTGAACAGCTTCGGCCAGCTGGGCTACGAGCATGTGGAAGACGAAACCACCGTGCCCATCGAAGAGACACTGACGGTGCTCTCCGAATTCGTGAAGGCCGGCAAGATCCGCACCATCGGCTTGTCCAACGAAACCGCCTGGGGCGTGGCGCAATTCCTGCGCGCGGCCGAGCAGCACGGACTGGAGCGCATCGTCACCATCCAGAATCCTTACAATCTGCTCAACCGCAGCTTCGAAGTGAACCTGGCTGAATTCGCCCATCGTGAGCAGGTCGGCCTGCTGGCCTACTCGCCGCTGGCTTTCGGCATGTTGAGCGGCAAATACCTGGACGGTGCGCGCCCGGCCGGTGGCCGCCTGACGCTGTTCGAACGCTTCGTGCGCTATACCAATCCGCAAGCGGAAAACGCCACCGCGCAATACGTGGCGCTGGCACGCCAGCACGGCCTGGATCCGGCCCAGATGGCGCTGGCCTATGTCAACAGCCGCCGCTTCCTGACCTCCAACATCATCGGCGCGACCACACTGGAACAGCTGCGCAGCAATATCGACAGCGCCCAGGTGCAACTGAGCGACGAGGTACTGGCCGGCATCGAAGCCATCCATCGCAAGCAGCCCAATCCGGCGCCCTGAGTCGAAAAAAACTTGCGCCGCACAGGCAAAAAAATGACCGGCAAGCCGGTCATTTTTTTGGTCGAGAAAGCGTCCTGCAGGATCAGTCACCGCCGCTTTCGGTGGCCACGGCCGCCTTCACCTGTTCATCACGTGCCCCATACCGCGCGGCCATGACGGCGCACACCATCAGCTGGATCTGGTGGAACAGCATCACCGGCAACAGCACCATGCCGATGGCACCGCTGGAGAACAGCACCTTGGCCATGGGCACGCCCGAGGCCAGGCTTTTCTTGGAGCCGCAGAAGACGATGGTAATTTCATCCTCCTTGTTGAAGCCCAAGCGGCGGCTGCCGAAGGTGGTCAGTCCCATGATGATGGCCAGCAGCACCGCATTGATGACCAGCAGCGCCACCAGCATCGACACCGGGACCTGGTGCCACAGGCCCTGCACCACCGCCTCGCTGAAGGCCACATAGACCACCAGCAGGATGGAGCTCTGGTCGACGAACTTGAGCCAGGACTTGTTGCGCTCGACCCAGCGGCCGATGAAGGGACGCGCGATCTGGCCGGCCACGAAGGGCAGCAACAATTGATAAACGATTTTCAGGATGGAATCGAGCGAGGAATGCCCGCCGCCATCATGGGCCACCACCAGCACGCCCACCAGCAGCGGCGTCAGGAAGATCCCCAGCAGGTTGGACGCCGAGGCCGCACAGATGGCTGCCGGCACATTGCCGCGCGCCAC
Organism: Herbaspirillum sp. CAH-3; assembly: GCF_009668275.1. NCBI lineage: Bacteria > Pseudomonadati > Pseudomonadota > Betaproteobacteria > Burkholderiales > Oxalobacteraceae > Herbaspirillum > Herbaspirillum sp. CAH-3. The sequence goes on from NZ_VSWE01000020.1 coordinate 49,543, forward strand.
CGAGGTGAAGGCGATGGATGATTGCACCGTGGACGGCAGTACGCACAGGAACAGCAGCCCGAGATACAGCTCTGGCGTGATGAATTGCAGCAGCACCGGTTTGAGGGCCAGGCCGATGAGCGGGAACAGCGCAAAGGTGCACAGCAGTACGGTGACATGCAGCTTCCAGTGCGTGAACCCGGCCACCACGGCTTCCCGCGAGAGCTTGGCGCCGTGCATGAAGAACAGCAAGCCGATCATGAAGGTCGTCAGCCCATCGAAGGCTTCGGCCACCTGGCCGGTACAGGGAAGGAAGGATGCGGTCAGCACGACGGCCAGCAGCATCAGGGTCATGTTATCGGGCAGGAAGCGGGGACGGGCCATGGCGGTTTCGTTGTTGTCGTGATCGAAGGCCCGCAGGCTTATGTATACATAGGCTGCAGGCAAACCGCCATTCTACGTGAGAGCGGGCCGGTCTTGCAGGGCCCGCTCATGAGGCTGGCTAAGATCAGGCCTTGCGCACGAATTCAGTCTTCAGGCCCATGGAGCCGAAACCGTCGATCTTGCAGTCGATGTCGTGATCACCCTCGACCAGGCGGATATTCTTGACCTTGGTACCCATCTTGACCACGCCCCCACCGCCCTTCAACTTCAGGTCCTTGATGACGGTGACGGTATCGCCATCCTGCAGCACGTTGCCCGAGGCATCGCGCCAGACGCGGGCCTGCTCGGCGGGAGCGGCCTGGGCGCTCCACTCGTGGCCACATTCGGGGCAGACGAACTGGCTGCCGTCCTCATAGGTGAATTCGGACTGGCATTGGGGACAGGCGGGCAAGGTGCTCATGTAAAAACTCCGGCAATTGGCTTGAAAAGGCAGCGATTGTACTGCTTCGGTCGCCAACTTCACATAGCCTGCGAGTCCCGAGATCAAATAAGGCGCAAATAAAAACGGCAGGCTTGCGAGCAAGCCTGCCGTTTTACTTCACATCGGTACTTCCAGGAAATGCTTACCAGCCCCAGAACATCAGCCACCAGGCAGTGTTGACCAGCGCCAGGCCACCGATCAACGGCAGCATGGCCAGTATGTGCTGAACCCAATGGGTCGCATGGCGTGCCACCACTTTCCAGCACAGCCAGAGGCTCCACAGGGTCATGGCCGTGAGCAGTGCCGCGCGCACATCGTTGGCCCAGTACACCGGCCAGTGCTCGGCCCGCAGCAGGCTGATGGTGGTCGCCGACAGGCCGATGAAGACACCGCAGCCGGCCAGCGGGATCAATGCCTGCACCAGGTGGTTGAAGCGGCTCCACTCCCACTTGCCCAGCAGGCGGGTGGCCAGGCCGAACATGACTGCGACGCTGGTACCCAGCACCAGGCCGGTGGTAAGGATGTAGCCGACGACCATGGCGCCATCGAGCCAGGTGAAGACATCGCTTTGCTGCGGATAATTGGTCAGCAGCCACCACGGCGCCTGCGTGCCGAAGGGCCACATGATGTCGCGGTCGATCAGCCAGGTGGCGATGTCCTGCTTGATGGCGATGAACCAGGGACTCACCGTCCAGTGGAAGGCACCGATGGCGATGCCCAGCAGGCCGTAGAGGACGAGGGCGCTTTCCCACAGGTTGTTCTGGGTCTTGCCGAAGTGCACCACCTCCACCGCAGGCGGACGGAAGCTCAGGGCAATCGCATCACGATGACCGCTGCAGCGGCCGCACATGTGGCAGTCGGAAGCCCCCTTCATATTGCGCAAGGGGACCAGCGGCGCGCAATTGATGGGAATGATCTTGTGCTCGGGGTGATAGGAGGCGCGCCATGCATCTTCATTCACCTTGTAGTGAACCGGGGCCAGTTTGGCCAGCAGGCCGAAGACGCCATTGACCGGGCACAGGTACTTGCACCAGACGCGCTTGTCGCGGCCATACAGGTAGCCGATGATCATGGCACCGACCGTGGAGCCGCCCAGCACCAGCAGCACCGCCTTGGGATACTGGTAGACGCTGACCATCTGGCCATAGACGGTGGTCAGGGCAAAGGCGACGAAGGGCCAGCCGCCCCAGCGCACCCATTTGGGAATGGCGCGTCCGCGACCATGGCGGCTGGCGAACTCGGTCAGCGCTCCTTCCGGACAGAGCACCCCGCACCACACCCGGCCCATCAGTACCATGCTGACCAGCACGAAGGGCCACCAGATGCCCCAGAAAGCGAACTGGGCGATCAGGGTGAGGTTGGACCAGAGATGCGCGGTCTCGTCGGGTAGCGGGAGGAACACCGGGACCAGGATCAGCAGCGCATAGACAGCCACCACGATCCATTGCAGGCCTCGGATGAATGCGCCATGGCGGCGCATCCAGTCTCCGGTACGCGTGAGCAGAGTCGGCGAATGCGTACAGGTTGTCATGAGGTTCAGACGGCTTCCTGCCTCTTGCTCTTGAGCTGAGGCTGGGGTTTTCGATAAAGGGCCGAACATACCACAATCCAGTAGAGCGCATAGACGATCACCGACAGCAGCGCCGGACGGGCGCGGTAGCCGGTCAGGGTCGAGACCAGGCTGCCCAGGGTGGTGGAATCATCCAGCAGCGCCGAGGTATCCCAGAGCTGGCCGGTCAGGGTCATGGTCCAGTTGGCCGAGGCCAGCATGTCCGAACTTTCGAGCAATACGTCGAACAGCTTTTCCACGCCGGTCACCAGCAAACCGGCGGCCAGCAGCAGCAGGATCACTTCGGTGACCTGGAAGAAACGGCGCCAGGAAAAGATCTTGCCGCCCAGTTGCAGCAGATAGAAGGTCAGGAAGGCCAGCCCGAAACCGATTGCGCCGGCCAGCACCAGCGAGGCCGTACTGGCATCCTGCTGGCCCAGGCCTATGCCGTAGAGGAAGACGGCGGTCTCGCTGCCTTCGCGGGCGATCGCCAGCATCACCAGCACGAACACGCCCCACCAGTTGCCGCTTTCATAGCTGGACTGCATGGAGCTTTCCATCTCCTTCTTCAAGGTGCGGCCGTGCTTGCGCATCCAGAACACCATCTGCACGATCAGCACTGCTGCAATGAGGACGATGGCGATCTGGAAGTAGGTCTGCGCATCACCCGAGAGCAGTTCCGAAAAGCCCAGCAGCGCTGCGCCCAGGGCACCCGCCAGGACCACGCCGGCCACCACGCCACCCCACAGATAGGGAATGCCGCGTCGCGCGCCGACATCGCCGTTCTTCAGCCAGGCATAGAGGATGCCGACCACCAGAAGCGCCTCGACGCTTTCGCGCCAGACGATGAACATGACCTGTCCCATCAAACTTTCCCTTCCTGAAAACCTGGACTTCCCTGCTCGCGCACAGCCTGCGCGCGTCCCCTCTTACTTGGCGACGATCACGCCGGGCGGCATGTTGAGGTGGAAGTCATCGAAAAACTTGTATTCGCCCGGACGCAAGGGGGCGATCACCACGAAGGACTGGGCACCCGGTGCCAGCACCTTTTCCTTGCGCAGTTCGACGCTTTCGAACTCGGCGGCCGACTTGCCGATGTTGTGCACTTCGATCTTGATACGCTGTCCGGCCGGCACTTCGATGCGCGGCGGAATGAGCTTGCCGTCCTGCATCTCCAGCTTGAAGGTCGGCAGGTCGGAAGCGCTGGCCTGCGCGGCGCTGCCCAGCATGGCCATCGCGGCCAGTGACAGGCAGATCAGTCGGACGATTCTTGCGATCATGAAAACTCCGGAACTCTCAAAACGGTGAAGCCGGTCCGCCATCACGGCGCGGACCGGCATCGCATCACTGCAAACGTGCGGTCTGGATCAAGATCCGCCGACCAGCTTAGTAGCCGCCCTTCTTGCCGATGCCGGCGAAGGTGAAGTCATAGCTCAGCTCGAAGGTCTTGAACCACGGGCCGACGCCGGTTTCCTTGTCGACGTGACGGCCGAAGTGCGCGTGTTCATTGGCTTGCGGCGAGGAGATGGTCAGCTTGAGCTTGTACTTGCCCGGGCCTTCCAGCTTGACGTTGTCGCCGTAGTGCGGACCGTCGTTGGCCACCATGGGCATCATGTCGCCCTTGATGGACTTGGTGGAACCGACCTTGGTCAGTTCGTACTTGATGACCAGGTAGGGCATCCAGTCACCTTCGGCGAAACCGTTGGGGTTCTTGGCGACGGCGCGGATGTCGGCTTCGAGGTGGATGTCGGATTCTTCAGCCTTGCGCATCATGCCGTCCGGTTCCATCTTCACCGGCTGCAGATAGACGGCGTTGACTTCAAAGCCGTTCTGGATCTGCGGTTTGCCGATGGGGTACTCGGCGGCCGAGGCGGCGCCGGCAAAGGACAGGCTCAGCGCTGCGGCCACAGCCAGTTTCTTGAAACCGATCATTGCGTATTCTCCAAGGTGGGTCAAATGATAATGATTAGCATTAAGTATATCACCCTTTGGGGAAGCCGGCTCCCGCCCTTTAGTTCAATCCTTCACAGCAATGCTGACCAGATAGGTAAAAACAGGCAAAGATGAAAAAACGCCCGGCACAGGCCGGGCGTTGCTTGAGGCAGGCAAAGCGGCTGGAGGCGGCATGACGCCGCCGCGCAGCCAGGTTCAGAACTCTTCCATCTCTGCCACCGGGCGTGCGGCCGACACCTGGGCACGGCCAGGGGCGGGAGCAACCTGCACCGTGCGCAAGCTTGCGGGCACGCGCCCTTCCAGTTTGAAGACCGCCACCACGCTTTCCAGCTTCTCGGCCTGGCCCTGCAGGGCCAGGGCCGCGGCGGCCGCCTCCTCCACCAGCGCGGCATTCTGCTGGGTGCCCTGGTCCATCTGCGAAATGGCCTGGTTGACCTGGGTGATGCCGGCGCTCTGCTCTTCGCTGGCGTCGGCGATGTTGCCAACGATCTGGGTCACGCGCTGGACGCTGTCGACGATGTCGCTCATGGTCACACCCGCCTGCTCCACCAGCTTGCTGCCGCTGCCGACCTTGTCCACGGAATCGTCGATCAATTCCTTGATTTCCTTGGCTGCGGCCGCCGAGCGCTGGGCCAGTGAACGCACTTCCGAGGCCACCACCGCAAAGCCGCGTCCCTGCTCACCGGCGCGGGCCGCTTCAACGGCGGCATTCAGGGCCAGGATGTTGGTCTGGAAGGCGATGCCATCGATGACCGCAATGATGTCGACGATCTTGCGCGAGGAGGCATTGATGGAGTTCATCGTATCGACCACCTGGCGCACCACATCCCCGCCCTGCGAGGCAATGTGCGAGGCCGATTGCGCCAGTTCGTTGGCCTGGCGCGCATTCTGGGTATTCTGCAATACCACCGAGGTCAGTTCTTCCAGGCTGGACGCGCTTTCCTCCAGGGCTGCAGCCTGCTGCTCGGTGCGCGCCGACAGGTCGGCATTGCCGGCGGCAATCTGGCGCGCCGCGACCGTCACCGAATCGGTGGAACTGCGGGTCGTGGCCACCACCTCGACGATACGGGCCAGCAGCTTGTTGAAGGCGGCAGCGGTACGGCCGATTTCATCCATGCGTTCCACCGGCACCGGGCGCGACAGGTCCAGGGTCTGGCTGACGTGCTCGAAGGTCTGCTGGATCTTGCCCAGGCTGCGCGTGACACTGCGCAGGGTGCGCAAGCCCAGCACCGCAGTCAGCAGCACCGCCACCACGATCACGGCGATCATCGCGCGCAGGGCGAAGGCGTAGGCGGCATCGCTTTCCTGCTTGACGGCATCGATCATCTGGCGGCCCACCAGGATATGGTCGTCAAAGCCCTTCTTGGCAGCGGCAGCCGACACGGCCAGGGGCGTGCCGGCCTGCAGCGTGGCGCGTACGCCATCCATGTCATTGGCGTAAGCGGCCGCGAAGAACGGCACGAGGGCCTTGCGGTAAGCCTCGATGTTGGCCTTGTCGGCCTTGATCAGGGCACGGTCCTTCTCATCGAAGATGAGATCGCGCTCGTAGTGGGCGAATTCGTCATCCAGCGCCTTGTTGGCGGCATCCACCGCCTTTTGCAAAGCAGTCTTGTCGGGCAGGTTGGCGAACACCGACAGGCGATAGCCTGCCAGGCGCGAATCAGCCAGGTAGCCCTTCAACAGGTTCAGGCTGTCCATGCCGGGAATGATGCGGTTCTGGATCAGTTCCAGCCGCTGCTGCGCACGCTGGAGTTGCCAGAGTCCGGCGGCACCGACGAACAGCAGCGCCAGCAGGGCTGTCGAGAGAGTGAGGATGAGGCGCTTGGTAATGGTCATGATGGAAAACTCACCGAAGGAAATGAAGCGCGCCGCAGCACGCGGGTTCAGCTACAGAACAAGAAAAATGGATGAAGCAATGGGTCCGCCGCCAACCAGCTCCGCTCAAGCAGCCAGCGGCGCATCCTGCGCTTGCGCCCCGAGCAGCTCGCCGTGCTGGCGGCAGAAATCCACCCCCGCGCGATAGCCCACCTGGAACAGCAACTGCATGTTGGAGGCCGACCAGTCCAGTACCTGCGGCCAATGGTCCTGCGGTACGCCGGCCATCAGGTCAACCTTGAGCACCTGCCGCAACGGCGCACCGGTGAGCGGATCACGGTTGTGCTCCAGCTCGAAGAGGCGTTGCTCGGTCTGCGAGATCTTGACCAGCGGCGTGATGATGGAACGTACCCACGCATCATAGAGATTGCGGGGCTTGCGGATCAGGCGATCCTCCCCGAGGATGTCCAGTACCACCAGGGTATCGACCTCGCCGGCGGGCGCTATGCCGGTCTCCGGATCGGTGATGAAGGGAGTGAAGTTGAGCGTATCCAGCGCCGCGCCCTCGATGTAGTGTTCGCCGTCGATCTCGGTGGGCGCATACAGGAAGGGGAAAGACAGTGAAGCCCGCACGTGCGCCGGGGTGATCTGGTCCTTGCTCCAGATCTGCATGCGATGGCGGTCGAGGTTGTAGGCGTTGATGTAGAACTCGGGAGCCATGCGCGGCACGGCCGAAAAATCGATGGACTGCTCCAGGAACGGGAGGTGGGCGCACAGCCCGAGGCTGCCCGAATGCAGGTCCGAGGGCGACAAGGCCGACATCATCAGGTGCATCCAGTCATTCCACTTGGCCGAGGCGTCGGCGAAATGCTGGCTGAACATCGCCGCGAAGGGGGAGGCAGCCAGGCCCGGCATCTGCTGGAACTGGTTCAGCATCGCATCGCGATAGCTCTCGGCCTGGGCACCTGGCTTCTTGAAGACCTTGTAGTTGACCGGGAAAAGCTTGTAGATGCTGTCGGCCACGCCGACTTCGGCCCATTGCATGAGCGCGGCCTGCGGCGAGGCATCGCGTGGCGCAGTGGCCAGCAAGCCCATGAGCACGCCTGCGCCGGAGGCCGAGATGACATCGAACTCCACCCCTTCCGCCAGGAAGGCAGCCAGTGCCCCGGCGATCAAGGTCGAATTGGGCGCCCCGCCCCCGATGACCAAGGCCTTCCTGTTTCCTCGTGGCGAGACCTTCATTGCACTCCCCTTGTTGAGCTTCATGTCCTTCAATTTTTTGGATTTTTTGTGCGATGCACCGGAAGCATCGCTGTTGCGCCCTCGAGGATTTTTTCGAGGTAAATTCGCCCCAAAGACGACTCAGCTGTCAGGAATATAGCCGAGCAGCAACGCATTAATGTTGCAGTGCGAGATTTTATTCCCGTATATCTGGCATTCAGAAATTTAATGAATCAGTCCTGAGGCGCTCAAGCGCGGCGAATGGAGGATGGGGATAGCAATCAAGCTGGCTTTGTAATTCTCACGTAAGCTCACTGCGGTAACCGCCGCTCGATGCGCCATCGCGCCACGGCGTAGACCAAGGCGCAAGCGGGCGTGCGCGTGAGTATTCAGGAATGGATTTCTGTATCCCGCTATGTCAAACTTGCCGAAAACCAGAAATGCAACATTCAAAAAACAACGCCCAGTTCCGCACATAACGCATGTCCCGCCCCAGCATATTGATGGTCGATCCCAGCCCGGAGTCGGTGGAACTGGCGCGCTTCAGCCTTTGGCGCAGCAAGCTGGAGTGCGACTTCGGCTGGTTCGAGGATGCGGAACGGGCCATGGAATCGATCTTCAGCCCCCAGGCACTGCAGCACCCCGACACCCTGCCGTGCCTGATCCTGCTGGAACCTCGCCTGCCGCGCATGGAAGGACTGGATCTGCTGCACATGCTGCGCAGCCAGCCCCATACGCGCGCACTGCCGGTCATCATGTTCGCTACCTCGTATGACGAAACCGACGCCGCCCGTTCGCGTGAAGCCGGAGCCAACGACTACCTGGTCAAACCGGTAGATGCGCGCGAGTTCATGCAGCTGGTCAATCAAACCGTGCAGCGCTGGCTCCCTGTCGCCTCTCCCCAGGACTGAACCCGAATACGTCGCATGACACCCGACGGCGCGCGCCGTTGCGAGCCAGGCGCACGGGACCGCCCGGAATGCGGCTACACATTCAAGGTGGCTCGAAAATGATGGCGCATCGTGAGAAGACGTTCTGAATCCGGCGGCCACCCTTGCGGGGGCGATGCGGCGAAGGCTGGCGGGGAAGTGATCACTGAAGGCGGATGCCTGCGCCATGACGAAAAAGCTGCGCAGAAAAGACAAAAGGGCCCATCTTGCGATGGACCCTTTATATCTGGTGCGGCTGGCAGGAATCGAACCCACGACCCCTTGGTTCGTAGCCAAGTACTCTATCCAGCTGAGCTACAGCCGCGAAAAACAAAATTATAGCAGCAAGTTTTCCCGTTTGGGAAGCCCTTTCTTTCATTTTTTTGCCCGGAGGGAAAACCTGCATGCATCGCCTTTTCTGAACCGTCGGTATTTCCCCCGGATGGCCGCGCCGGGGCAACTCACGATGCTGCGGGGGTGACCCTGCGGTGCTGCAAGGCTATCATGAAGAATTATTCAGCATTCTTCATTCACATCGCCTGCATGTCTGCCCTTGCCGCCCCCGACCTCTCCCATGAACAACGCCTGCGTGAAGAAGAACGCGCGCGCATCGCACGCGACCTGCACGACGACCTGGGCGCACAGCTGACCGGCATCGGCATGGCACTGGGCCTGCTGCGCGAGCAGCTGGCCCGCGAGCAGCATGCGGCCCTGCCGCAAGCCGACTATGCGCAGCAATTGCTGGACCAGGCGCGCGAGGGCATGGAACGGCTCATCGATGACCTGCACCCGCCTGTCGTCGAATTCGGCCTGGCCGACGCGCTGCGCTGGCAATGCCGTCATTTCAGCCGACAAACTGCACTGGAGTGCCACGTACAGTGCCCCGATACGCCATCCGTGCAAGAGCCTTTTGTGGTCGTGAGCCTGCTGCGCATCCTGCGCGAAGCACTCGCCAACGTGGCTCGGCATGCGCAGGCAGGCAAGGTGGAGGTCAGCCTTGCTGTGGGCGAAGAGCTCATCCTGGAGGTAGCTGACGATGGCATCGGCTTGCCACCCCAGGACGCCGGGCTGGATCAACAGCGCCGCAGCGGGGGCCACGGCTTGGCCAACATGCGTATGCGCGCAGCAGCATTGGGCGGCAGCCTGATGCTGGAAGCTCGTCCTGGCGGCGGCAGCTTGCTGAGCGTGCGCCTGCCTGTCGCACACTGAATGAACACTATAGAATACACCCTCGCCCGCCGCAGCCCGCAGCACGGTTTCACGAGGAGTTTTGCAGTCCGCCCATGAGCAAGAAAGCCACCGCCGCCATCAAGGTCCTCATCGCTGATGATCACGCCATCGTGCGCGAGGGCCTGCGCCAGATCTGCGCCGGCAGCAAGGACATCATCGTGGCCGGCAATGCCGCCAACGGGCTGGAGGCCATCAAGCTGGCCCGCGAAGGCAATGGCGATGTCATGTTGCTGGACATCGTGCTGCCCGACCGCAGCGGCATCGACATCCTCAAGCAGATCCGCAAGGAACAGCCGGAACTGCCGGTCCTGATCCTGTCCATCCACCGCGAAGACCAGTACGCGATCCGCTCGCTCAAGGCCGGTGCCGCCGGCTTCCTCAACAAGCAGGCCAGCCCGGGCGAACTGCTCGCGGCCATCCGCCAGGCCGCCGCCGGGCGCAAGTACGTGAGCCCCTCGCTGGCACAGGAACTGGCCAACCAGATCGGCTTCGACCACGACACGCCCCTGCATGAAACGCTGTCGGACCGGGAATACCAGACCATGGTCATGATCGCCTCCGGCAAGACCGTCAGCGACATCGCTACCGAATTGCTGTTGTCGGTCAAGACCATCAGCATGTATCGCTCCCGCGTACTGGCCAAGATGAAGATGCGTCACAACGCCGAACTCACGCACTACGCGCTGAAGAACAACCTGGTGGAATGAGCGCAGGCCCCGCTCCCGCCTGACGGGAAACACCGGCTTCCCAGTTGGAAAGGGGCTTTTCTCCTCCTATTAAATGCATCCACGGAACAAGCGCTGACGTACAATTAGTTGTCATTTTTGCCTCCCCCTGCCGGGGAGCGGCAACGGACTGTGGCCTAGGGGGGAGACGAGGCTGCGTTTGTGCGATGACCGGGGTGGATGGCCGTGCTCAAGCAAAGCCTGCCTGCGCCGATACCGTAGGAAAATCCCCGCGCACAACGACAATCACACCAACAATACAGTCACCAGCCGGCATGTCCAAGAAACCGTCCACGCTCACGCCTGTCGAGATTGCCCGAGAAGCTTTCCAGCGGCTCGGAGCCCGGCGCATCTCGCCCACGCCGGATGCCTACCGCATCGCCTATGAGGAAATCCAGGGCGGCATGCCGGGCGTGACTGCCGAGTCGGTACTGAGCACCTTCGCCACCAAGCTCTCGCGGCAGCCGGGTGAAAACGGCCTGCTGGGCACACGCCTGGTGCGCGCCCGCGAGAACGGCGACTGGACCGAGTTCGAACGCCAGCTCATCGAGTTCGCCGACGCCAACTGGCAAAGCCGCCCCATCGTGCCGGCCAAGCCGGCCGTGCCCCATGGCGAGCTGGTCCCCATCGACCTGGAACGACAATTCATCCGCGACAGCATCAAGGAGAAGATGCTGCGCGAGATGCTGGCGCGCATCCTGGTCTTCAACCTGCCCTCGCTGCTCTCGACCGCACCGGAACTGGCCAATGAATCGCGCAACAGCGGCCAGGATCTCAAAATGGCGTTCTCCGAGCAGGCGATGAACGAGATCATCACCCGCGTCAAGCAGTTGAGCTTCCAGATCGAGCTCAAGACCGACGACATGGCCCAGCAGCAGGAATTGCTGATGCGCCTGTTCCAGCTGCTGCTGGAAAACATCAACGGGCTGCTGGAACAGGGATCCTGGCTGTCGAGCCAGATCGAGACGGTACAAAGCCTGATTGCCGGCCCGTTGAGCAATACCTCGCTGGCCGACGCCACCAAGAACCTGAAGGAAGTGATCTACAAGCAGGGCCTGCTGAAGAACACCTTGTCGGAAGAAAAAGTGGTGGTCAAGAACATGATGCTGACCTTCGTGGACCGGCTTTCGGCCATGGTCTCCACCACCGACAACTACCAGCGCACCATTCGCGGCTTCTCACAGCAGATCAGCCAGGCCGGCAACATCGCCGATCTGAACAGCGTGCTCAGCGAAATCATGACCGAGACGCAGAAGGCCCAGGAAGAAGCCACCCGCTCGCGCGACGCCATGGTCGATGCGCGCCAGGAAGTGGAAAAGGCTGAAGAGCGCATCCAGGCGCTGGAACAGCAATTGCAGCAGATGGGTGAACTGGTGCGTGAAGACCAGTTGACGGGCAGCCTCAACCGGCGCGGCATGGATGAATCTCTCGATCGCGAGATCGCCAACGCCTTGCGGCGGGAGACGCCGCTGTGCGTGGCCTTGCTGGACCTGGATGATTTCAAGCGTATCAACGACACACATGGTCACGCCACCGGCGACGAAGTGCTGGTGCACCTGGTACAGGTGATCCGGGAAACCCTGCGCAAGCTGGATGTGATTGCGCGTTTCGGCGGCGAGGAGTTCGTCATCCTCATGCCGGAGACCAGCCCGCAGGACGCGGTGCAGATCATCACGCGCGTGCAGCGCGAACTGACCAAGCGCATCTTCATGCATGAAAGCCAGCGCCTGCTCATCACCTTCAGTGCCGGTGTGGCCGTGTATCAGCCGGGCGAGAGCCAGGCCGATCTGCTCAAGCGCACCGATGTAGCACTGTACAAGGCCAAGAATGCCGGCAAGAACCGCATCGTCTTTGCCGATCCGCCAGCCGCGGAGTTACCGGGACTGCCGCCCTCGCCATAACTTTTCACACCGGCATTTCAAATGCTGTTTCCGCCTGCCGCGCGGCGCCAGCTGCGCCAGCCGGCTGCGGCCATGAGCACGAACAGCGCATACAGGATGGCAGTCAGCGTGAGGTGTTTGTAGAGATACAGGCCCACGTAGAGCACGTCCACCGCAATCCAGACCAGCCAGTTTTCCAGCTTCTTGCGCGAGAGCAGGAACTGTCCCACCAGGCTGCCCGCCGTGAGGAAGCCATCCATGTGCGGCACGTCGGTATCCGTATAGCGCTGCAGGAACCACGACAGCAGCAGCCACCCGGCCAACCAGCTCATGGCCATGGCAGTCCAGCCGCGTGCGGCGAGCCTGGACACCTGCAGCGGACGATGATCCTCGCCACCGCGCAGCCACTGGCTCCACCCCCAGACCGACACCGCCACGAAGACGAACTGCAAGCCGGCATCGCCATAGAGGCGCGCATCGGCAAAGACTGCCGCGTACAGCAGCGAGGAGAGGATGGAAAACAGCCACGCCCAATGATTCTGGCGGATGTTGAGCCAGACGGTCAGTACGGCCAGCGCAAAGGACACCAGCTCCAGCGGCGTAGTGGTGAGGCCCAGCCAGGTCAGCGGGGTATCAGGATGCATGTGAACGAAAAGACGACAGCGATTCAGCGCGTGGCCACACGGCCAGCGGTAGACGGCGCATTGGCCGGCACGGAGACACTGTTGGGCTGCCCGGAACCGGGCATGTAGGGATTGGGATTGATGGCGGCCGCAGGCTTGCCGGAACTGCCATCGAGCAGCTGGATGAAGATTTCGTTCTGGCGGATCATGCCCAGTTCGAAACGTGCACGTTCCTCCACCGCCCCCTTGGACTGCTTCAGGTCGTCCACTTCGGAGGACAGCTTGGCGTTGCGCTCCTTGAGTTCATCGTTCTTCTTGTGCGCCAGTTGCACCTGGCGATCAAGCTCCCAGACCTTGAACCAGCCACCCTTGCCCAGCCAAAGCGGGTACTGGATGACGACCAGCAGGAAGGACAGGCAAAGGATGATCAGGCGCATAGCCGGGAGCTTTCAGTGCGGCGCCGGCCGAAAGGACGGCGCCGCCAGCTTCTTACTTCAGGTTGTAGAACGCAGCGCGGCCGGGGTAGCTGGCGATGTCGCCCAGGTCTTCCTCGATACGCAGCAGCTGGTTGTACTTGGCCATGCGGTCCGAACGCGACATTGAGCCGGTCTTGATCTGCAGGGCGTTCATGCCCACGGCGATATCGGCGATGGTCGAGTCTTCGGTTTCGCCCGAACGGTGCGAGATCACGGCGGTGTAGCCGGCACGCTTGGCCATTTCGATGGCGGCGAAGGTCTCGGTCAGGGTGCCGATCTGGTTGATCTTGATCAGGATCGAGTTGGCGATACCCTTGTCGATGCCTTCCTTCAGGATCTTGGTGTTGGTGACGAACAGGTCGTCGCCCACCAACTGGACCTTCTTGCCCAGGGTCTCGGTCAGCAGCTTCCAGCCGGCCCAGTCGTTCTCGGCCATGCCGTCTTCGATGCTGATGATCGGGTACTTGTCGCACCAGGAGGCCAGCAGGCCGGTCTTTTGCGCCGGGGTCAGCACCATGTTTTCACCGGCCAGGTGATAGTTGCCGTCCTTGTAGTACTCGGAAGCGGCGCAGTCCAGGCCCAGGGCGATCTGGGTACCCGGCTCGTAGCCGGCCTTCTCGATGGCTTCGATGATGAGCTTGATGGCTTCTTCGTGACTGGAGACGTTGGGAGCGAAGCCGCCTTCATCGCCAACCGACGTGGCCAGGCCACGGTCATGCAGGATCTTCTTGAGGGTGTGGAACACCTCGGCGCCGTAGCGCAGGGCTTCACGGAAGCTCGGTGCGCCGACCGGGATGATCATGAATTCCTGGATATCCAGGTTGTTGTCGGCGTGGGCACCGCCGTTGATGACGTTCATCATCGGCACCGGCATTTGCATGGAGCCGCTGCCGCCGAAGTAGCGGTACAGGGGCAGGCCCGATTCTTCGGCAGCGGCCTTGGCCACGGCCATCGAGACGGCCAGCATGGCATTGGCGCCCAGGCGGCTCTTGTTCTCGGTGCCGTCCAGGTCGATCAGGGTGCGGTCCAGGAAGGCTTGCTCATTGGCATCCAGGCCCATGATGGCTTCCGAGATCTCGGTGTTGATGTTTTCGCAGGCTTGCAGCACGCCCTTGCCGAAATAGCGGCTCTTGTCGCCGTCACGCAGTTCGATCGCTTCGCGCGAACCGGTGGATGCGCCCGAAGGAACAGCCGCGCGGCCCAGCACGCCGGATTCCAGCAGCACGTCGCATTCCACGGTCGGATTGCCACGCGAGTCGATCACTTCGCGGCCGATAATATCAACGATTGCACTCATTCCAGATCTCCATCGAGGTTTTAAAAATTGTTGGCGGGTGCAGGCCCGGTGGCCGGGGCGCCCATGTTGAAACGGCCGCCCGACGGCAGCCGTTTCACGCATCAGGCCAGCAGCTTATGCCTGGCCCTTCAAGGCCGCGTGGTGCGCCAGCGCTGCACGGATGTACGAAATGAACAGCGGATGCCCATCACGCGGAGTGGACTTGAACTCCGGGTGATACTGCACGCCGATGTAGAACGGGTGAGCGTTCTCCCCGGTGCGCGGCAGTTCCATGATTTCGCACAGGTCTTCGGTCGGGGTGCGGGCCGAGACGACCATGCCGGCTTCTTCCACGCGGGTCAGGTAGAAGTTGTTGGCTTCATAGCGATGGCGGTGACGTTCGGTCACGCTGTCGCCGTAGATCTCGGCAGCCAGGGTACCCGGCTTGACCGCACAGGTCTGCGCACCCAGGCGCATGGTGCCGCCCAGGTCGGAATTGGCGTCGCGGCGCTCGACCTTGCCGTCATGGTTCTGCCATTCGTCGATCAGGGCCACCACCGGTTGCTCGGTATCCGGGTCGAACTCGGTCGAGTTGGCCTTGGACAGGCCAGCCTTGTTGCGCGCATATTCCAGCAGGGCCACTTGCATGCCCAGGCAGATGCCCAGGTACGGGACCTTGTTTTCACGGGCATAGCGGGCCGCGGCAATCTTGCCTTCCACACCGCGCTTGCCGAAGCCGCCCGGCACCAGGATGGCATCGTACTTGTCCAGGCTGTCAGTGCCGTTGGCTTCGATTTCTTCCGAATCCAGGTACTCGATGTTGACGCGGCTGCCGGTATGGATGCCGGCGTGACGCAGCGCTTCGGTCAGCGACTTGTAGGACTCGGTCAGGTCGACATACTTGCCAACCATGCCGATGGTGACTTCGTGCGAAGGATTGTTCTGCGCATCGATCAGCTTGTCCCACATCGACAGGTCGGCCGGCTTGGGCGACAGGCCCAGCTTTTCGCAGATGATGGTATCCAAACCCTGGTCGTGCAGCATCTGCGGAATCTTATAGATGCTATCGGCATCCCACACCGAAATGACGGCGTCGGCGGCAACGTTGGAGAACAGCGAGATCTTGTCGCGTTCGTCATCCGGAATGCGGCGGTCGGCACGGCACAGCAGCGCGTCGGGCGAAATGCCGATCTCGCGCAGCTTCTGTACGCTGTGCTGGGTGGGCTTGGTCTTGAGTTCGCCGGCCGAGGCCAGGAACGGCACCAGGGTCAGGTGGACGAAGGCGGTGGCGTTGCGGCCGGAGCGCAGGCTCAGCTGGCGCGCGGCTTCCAGGAAGGGCAGCGACTCGATGTCACCGACGGTGCCGCCGATTTCCACCAGCGCCACTTCGAAACCTTCGGCGCCGCGATGGATGAATTCCTGGATCTCGTTGGTGATGTGCGGGATCACCTGGACGGTCTTGCCCAGGTATTCGCCACGGCGTTCCTTGCGGATCACCGATTCATACACCTGGCCGGTGGTGAAATTGTTCACCTTCTTCATCTTGGCCGAGATGAAACGCTCATAGTGGCCCAGGTCGAGGTCGGTCTCGGCGCCGTCATCGGTGACGAACACTTCACCGTGCTGCAACGGACTCATCGTGCCGGGGTCGACGTTGATGTAGGGATCGAGCTTCAGGAGGGTGACTTTGAGGCCGCGCGATTCGAGGATCGCAGCCAGGGACGCGGCGGCAATCCCTTTACCCAGGGAAGACACGACGCCGCCAGTGACAAATACAAACTTGGTCATTACAGATGAGTGCCGAACGGCACATGCGGGAAATTCAAATTATACCCCAAAACCGGCTCGTTTTTTAAGCCTGCGTGCGATTAGTGTCTCGTCATCGACAATCTTGCAGCAGGAAAACATGACCGGCCGCCGGGACTGGCTTCTTGACCATCATCCCGGCAGATTGGTTCATCTCCGCACTATTCAACCTGAAGCCCCCTGCCCTGCAACAACTGTCCGATCATGGTGTGCGTGGCCTGGGCCGCCTCCACCGGCGACTCCATCGGGAACAGGTGCCCTCCGGCGATCTGCAGGAAATTTGGACCGACCAGCCGGCGCGTGGCATCCAGTCCGGCCAGGCGGCACTCCACCGAATCGATACCACCCACGAAGCCCACCGGCACCGGGTAAGTCTGGCGCGCCAGACGTCCCAAGTGATGCGGAATGGTGCGATAGACCGCCGTTTCGGTCTCCCGCGAGAAGCGCAGCCTAACGCCGCCGCCGGGCTGCGGCACCAGCCCGTGCTGCACATAGTCGCGCAGCACCTGCTGCGGCCAGGCGGCAAACAGGGACTTGGCCGCGTAGTGCTGGTAGGCCGCTTCCACGTCGGGCCAGTTGTCGCGGCGTCGCGCCGAGGCCACCGAGGGCGAGTGGCGGCTTTCGTACTTGAGCAGCTTGGCCAGGCGCAGCAGGTGCGCACGCCAACCAGCCACGATGGGCGAATCCAGCAGCACCACGCAGCGCACCAGCGCCGGCCGCTTGCGGGCGGCCATCAGCGCCAGGATGCCGCCCATGGAATGGCCCACCAGGATGACCGGCTCGGCATAGCTGCGGTCCAGCTCCTCGCGCAGCTCGCGGGCCAGGGTCCGCCAGCCGTCATCGACCGGGAAGCGCGGATTGTGGGCGTGGATAGGCAAGGCGCGCACATCGTAATGGGCGCGCAACTGTTCGAAGAACATGCCATAGGTCCCCGCCGGATAGCTGTTGGCGTGGGCGAAATGAAGAATCGGGAGGCTCATGGAAAGGCACTGGCTGGGCAATGGCCGCAGCATAGCAAAACGGCAAGCGCCGCGAGCGTGCTATTTTCCCGCATCGCGAAATGAAGAATTGCGCCACCGGGCCGGCAAGGCTGCCCGCTGGCATCACTGCTCGTACCAGTAGCGCGCATGCTGCTTGCGATATTGCTCGACCTGCAACTGGTCGCCCAGGGTCATGGTCAGCGCGCCGGTTTCGTCAGTGCGCAGGCGGCGGATGCCCAGCTTGCCATAGCGTTCATACACTTCCGGCTTGGGGTGATTGAAACGATTGCGATAGCCGACCTGGAACACCGCCAACTCCGGCCGCACCGCCCGCAGGAAGGGTTCGGTGGAGGAGGTTCCGCTGCCATGATGCGGCGCCAGCAAGACGGTGGAGGGCAAGCGGTCTGCCAGCGGACCGCTGACCAGTTCATCTTCCTGCACCGCTTCGATATCCCCGGCCAGCAAGACGGACTGGCGCCCGATCTGCACCTTCAGCACGCAACTGCGCGCATTGGGCCGCCATTTGTCGCTGTCGTAACTGGCGGGGTCCGGATGCAGCACGGTAAAGCCGATGCCATCCCAGTTCCAAGATTGCCCCGCCTGGCAGCGCGTATGCGCCGGAGCAGCCCGCAGGATGGGACTCTCCGTGGCCAGCGAGGAATAGACACTATCCACCGGCAGATTCTTGAAGAGCGACAAGGCGCCCCCGGAATGATCGTTGTCGTTATGCGAAATCACGACCCGGTCCAGATGGTCGATCCCCCTCGCACGCAGGTAAGGCAGGATTACCCGCGTGGCACCGTCCGATTCAGCGGTGTAGTACGGGCCGGTGTCGTAGAGCAGGCGATGGCCCGGGGTTTCCACCAGCACCGCCATGCCCTGCCCCACATCGAAGGCGGTCACGCGCATGCTGCCTTCAGCCGGTGCCACCGGCGCGTTGAGCAGCAAGGGCAGCCAGCCGAACAGCCCCAGCCAGCGCACCGGCCAGCCACGCGGCGCCAGCACCAGCAGGGTGCCGCCCAGGGCCAGCGCAAACATCCACGCGCCAGGCAGCGGCGATTGCCAGACCGCCCAGGGCATGGCGTTGAGCACTTGCAGGAAATCGGCCAGCCACACCAGCAGCTGGTGCGGCACCTGCAGCACGAATTGCGCAAGCACGGTGGGCAGGATGCTGCCCAGCAGGGCCAGCGGCGTAATGACCAGCGACACCAGCGGAATGGCCACCGCATTGGCAATCGGACTGACCAGGGAGTACTGGCCGAACAGCAGCACCGTCAGCGGCACCAGCCCGAGGGTGACGACATACTGCGCATAACCGGCCTCCTTGAGCCGTTGCAGCAAGGCCGGCCACCAGTGCTTGCGCGAAGCCGCCGCCGCCATGGCTTGTGGCGGCTGCATGCGACCGACCGAACCATACAGCAGCAAGGCCACGGCCCCGAAGGAAAGCCAGAAGCCGGGCCACAGCACCGCCCAGGGATCGAGCAGCAAGACCAGCGCCAGCGCCAGGCACTGCACCACCGAGACACGCACGATACGACCGCGCCAGAAAGCGATCCCGACCACGATGAGCATGTAGAGGGTGCGTTGCGCCGGCACGCCGAACCCGGCCAGCAGCACATAGACGAAGGCCGCTGCCATCCCCACGATCACGGCCACCTTCTGGGCCGGCAGGCGCAGCGGCAATTGCGCCCCCGTAAAGAAGGAGCGCCGCCACAGCCAGCTTGCCAGGCCGCCGCACAAGGCGGCCAGCATGGTGATGTGCAGGCCGGAGATGGCCATCAGGTGGCCGATGCCGGTACGGTTGAACACCGTCCAGTCGGCCTGGTTGATGCCGCGCTGGTCGCCCATGACCAGGGCCGCGATCACGCCGGCATAGGGGGCCTCGGGCAGCGCCGCGTAGATGCGGTCGCGCAGCCAGCCGCGGGCGCTGTCGATCATATGGGAAGGCGTCCAGACGAAGTCATCGACACGCCGGTTCAGCGCGGTGAGCGCAGCCCCCGCCGCTGCCGGACGGCCCACGACATAGCCGGTCGCCCGCACATCATCCTGCAGCAGCCAGAGCTCGTAGTCGAAGCCATCCGGGTTGGCATTGCCATGCGGACGCTTGAGCCGCACCTGCAGGCGCCAGCGCTCACCCGGCCGCAGGTCAGGCACGGCCATCCGGGGCGCGGCGGCCTGTTCGCCATCCTCGGCGGGCTGCTGGTAGCGCTGGTTGCCGTACCAGGACAGCGCCAGGCGGGGCGGTACCGGCGGCTTCACGCCCCCCTGCACCACCACCTGTTCCACATCGAAACGGAAGCGCACGCCCTGCTCGGTATGCGCAGGCAGGTCCGCGACGGTGCCAATGACGGTGATGTCACGCCCTTCCCAGGCTTTGGGCAGCTCCTGGTCCAGGTAATAGAGTGCGAAGGAAGCCGCCCACAGGAAACCCAGCCAGGCACCGCAGGTCAGCAACAGCGGCACCCGCAGGAAAGGCTGCCAGAATTTCCAGGCCGTAAAACCCAGCAAGAGCGCCAGCACCAGCCCGACCGCATACCACTCGGCGCCGGGCAGCTGGCCCTGCACCTGCAGCAATCCCACGCCGATGGCAAACCCGATGATCAGCGCACGCATCAGAGGGGCAATCCAGCATGCGCCAGGCGTGGCAGCGCGGCTTGTGCATTGGCGGTCGTGGCGGCGGCGATCTCCGGCAAGGGCAGCTGGCGCAGCTCGGCCAGGACTTCCCCGATGCGCGGGATCTGGTCCGGTGTATTGATGTCGGGATGGCGCCAGGCCGGGGAAATATCCGGCGCGTCGGTCTCCAGCACGATGGATGACAAGGGCAGTTCCTTTGCCAGGCGGCGAATCTGCAGCGAACGCGGGAAGGTCATGGCACCGCCGAATCCCAGGTGCAGCCCCAGTTCAACAAAGGTCCGGGCCTGCTGATCACTGCCATTGAAGGCATGGGCGATGCCGCCCGGAACGCGGATACGGCGCAGGTATTTGAGGATGATGTCCTGTGAACGCCGCACATGCAGCAGGACCGGCAGGTCGAACTCGCGCGCCAGCTTGAGCTGCTCGGCAAAGAAGAATTCCTGCTTTTCGCGCAGCGGCGCTTCTTTCAGTGCGGGCACGAAAAAATCCAGCCCGATTTCGCCAATACCGACGAACAGCGGATCCTCCAGCGCCTCGGCGATGGCCGTGCGCAGCACCTCCAGATCGGACTCCTTGGCGGTAGGGACATAGAGCGGATGAATGCCCAGCGCATAAACCGCATTGCCGACTTCGCGCGCCAGCCGCCCGACCTCCTTGAAGTTCACTTTGGCGATGGCGGGAATGACGATGGCGCGCACGCCGGCCTGCGCGGCCTCGGCGGCCACGGCAGCGGAACGGTCGCCGAATTCCCCGGCGTCGAGATGGCAGTGCGTATCGACCCACATGTGCTGGCTTGGCGAAAATCGGAAAGACCGGCCCACAGGGCAGCGGTTCCGGATAACGACACCCGCCGCGGGGGCCGCGCAAGCATGATTCAGCCAGGCTGATGCGGCTCGCTTCCCCCGAAGCGTCTTGTTGTTTGAACAGCATAGCCGGTTTGAACCGGCTTCAACCTGCGCAGTTTACCGTCTAACGCCCTCTTGCAGTAATTAACAATGGTAAAGAAACACCGGATTCTTCACGCGCAGAGATGAAAAAAGGACGCGATCGCTCGCGTCCTTCATCGCGCCCGCTACCGGGGCGCAGCGCTCAGGCCTGATCAGGCCGGCTGCAGCGACTTGCCCAGCTTGCGCAGGAACTGCTCGCAGCGTTCCATCTGCGACAGCGTCACGAACTCGTTGGGCTTGTGGGCATTGCCGATGTCGCCAGGACCGCAGACGATGGTCGGGATACCGATCTGCTGGAACAGTCCAGCCTCGGTGCCATAAGCCACCTTGCGGGTTTCGCGGTCGCCCGTCAGGGCGCGCACCAGCTCGGTGATGGCCGCCTGTTCGACCGCCTCCAGCGCCGGGCTGCCGGCAAAGTTGTCGATCTCCACGCGGGCGTCCGGGAATTCGCTGCGCATCTTGGGCAGCAGCACCTCGGCGATGTACTTGTCGATCTGCGCCTGGATGTCGGCCACGCTCATGCCCGGCAGGTTGCGGAACTCGTAAGTAAATTCACACAGCTCGGGGATGGTGTTGACCGCGATGCCGCCACGGATCTGATTGGTGGTCATGGTGCTGAAGGGAACATCGAAGAACTGGTCATACGGGCCATTGGCCTTGTAGCCATCGGCAAAATCGCGGATGGCGCAGATCAGGCGCGCGGCGTGCTCGATGGCGTTGCAACCCTGCGGGGTCAGCGAAGAGTGCGCGGACTTGCCGTGCACCTTGCAGGCAAACACGTTGATGCCCTTGTGCGCCACCACCACGTTCATGCTGGTGGGCTCACCCACCACGCAGCCATCGACCTTGATGCCGCGCTTGACGATTTCTTCCAGCATCACGGGCGCGCCGATGCAGCCGATTTCTTCATCATAGGAGAACGCCAGGTGAATCGGCTTCACGCGCGGCATGGCCAGGAATTCCGGCACCAGGGCCAGCGACGTTGCGATGAAACCCTTCATGTCGCAGGTACCGCGACCGAACAGGCTGCCATCCTTCTCGGTCAGCTTGAAGGGATCGGTGTCCCATTTCTGGCCGTCCACCGGCACCACGTCGGTGTGGCCGGAAAGCACGATGCCGCCCTCGGTGCTGCCCGCGTTGGGGCCGGCGGTGGCGGGCAAGGTGGCAAACAGGTTGGCCTTGGTCTGCTCCTTGTTGTGCGCCAGCCAGGAGGAGATGCCCTGCTTTTCCAGGCTGTCACGCACGGTGGTGATCAGTTCCAGGTTGGAATTGCGGCTGGTGGTATCGAAGGCGACCAGGGTCTCTAGCCATTGGCGGGTGTTCATTGTCTTGCTCCAGTTTCCGTCTGTACAGGTATTCGTGTCTTCAAAAGCACACCGCCGTCTTGCATGAAGAC
Source organism: Herbaspirillum sp. CAH-3 (assembly GCF_009668275.1). NCBI lineage: Bacteria > Pseudomonadati > Pseudomonadota > Betaproteobacteria > Burkholderiales > Oxalobacteraceae > Herbaspirillum > Herbaspirillum sp. CAH-3. Next base: position 71,827 of record NZ_VSWE01000020.1, read on the forward strand.
GGCGGCGTCAGGGGCATTAGCTTACCCGGATTGCATCAAGGCTGCTGACCGGCCACTTTCAGGCCCTGGTCGGACAAGCGCAACACACGTGCGCAGCGGCCTGCCAGTTCGATGTCGTGGGTCACGATCACGAAGGCCGTGCCCAGGGTGCGCGAGAGTTCGATCATCAGTTCGAAGGTGCGGTCGGCGGTGCTGCGGTCCAGGTTGCCGGTCGGTTCATCGGCCAGCACGCAGGCCGGGCGCGTCACCAGCGCGCGCGCCAGGGCCACGCGCTGGCGCTCGCCACCGGAAAGCTCCCCCGGCACGTGCGTCACGCGCTGCGCCAGGCCGACCTTCTCCAGCATCTCGCGCGCCTGTTCCTGCGCCTCGGCCCGCTTGACGCGGCGAATCATCAGCGGCATGGCCACGTTGTCCAGCGCCGAGAATTCCGGCAGCAGATGGTGGAACTGGTAGACGAAGCCCAGCGACTGGTTGCGCAGCGTGCCGCGCTCGCTCTCGCCCAGGCTGGCGAAATCCTTGCCCAGCAGGCTGACGGTACCGGTGCTGGGCGTATCGAGCCCGCCCAGCAAATGCAGCAGGGTCGACTTGCCGGAACCCGAAGCGCCGACAATGGCGACCTGCTCGCCATGGTAGACGTCGATATCGACATTGCCCAATACCTTCACGGAATACTTGCCTTGAGTGAAGGTCTTGCCCAAGCCGCGCGACGACAGCACGGCCTGGCGGTTCTTGATCGGATCGTTGTTATTCATAGCGCAGGGCCTCCGCCGGTTTGACACGGGCCGCTGCCCAGCTCGGATACAAGGTAGCCAGGAACGCCAGCACCACGGCCAGGCCGCCGATGGTGGTGACGTCCGACCAGATCAGTTCGGACGGCAATTCAGAAATCACGTAGATGCTCTTGGGCAGGAACTGCACGTGGAATGCCCGCTCGATGGCCGGGACCAGCACATCGATATTGAGCGCCACCAAGACCCCCAGGCCGACGCCGATGGCCGTGCCCACCAGGCCCACCAAGGCGCCCTGGATCACGAAAATCTTCATGATGGAGGCGGGAGAAGCCCCCAGCGTACGCAGGATGGCGATGTCGGCCTGCTTGTCGGTGACCGTCATCACCAGCGTGGACACCAGGTTGAAGGCCGCCACCGCGATGATCAACGCCAGGATGATGAACATCATGCGCTTTTCCGTCTTGACGGCCGCGAACCAGTTGCTGTTCTGCTGCGACCAGTCGCGCAGGTACAGGTCGCCGGAGAGGGTACGCGCCAGCTGCTGGGTCACTTCCGGGGCCTGCAGCATGTCGCGGATGCGCAGGCGCACGCCGGTCGGGGCGTCCATCCGGAACAGGGTTTCCGCATCCTGCAGGTCGATGAAGGCCAGCGACGAATCGAATTCATAATGACCGGCCTCGAAGATCCCGGTCACCGTGAATTGTTTCAGGCGCGGCAAGACGCCCGCCGGGGTCACCTGCCCTTGGGGCACGATCACCGTGACCTTGTCGCCCAGGCCCACGCGCATGCCGCGCGCCAGCTCGCCGCCGATCACGATGTTGAATTCGCCGGGCTTCAGGGAATTGAAACTGCCCTGCTTGACCTGCTTGGCCACGTCCGAGACCTTGGGCTCTTCCTCGGGCAGCACGCCGCGCACCAGCACGCCGCGCAGGTTGTCGTCGCGCGTCATCATGGCCTGTCCCGACACGTAGGGCGCAGCGCCCAGCACCTCGGGGTTCTGGAAGGTCTGCTTGGCCACGGCCTGCCAGTCCTTCATGGAACCGGAGGCATCGAATACTTCGATGTGGGCCAGCACCGAAAGCATGCGGTCACGCACTTCCTTCTGGAAGCCGTTCATGACCGACAGCACCACGATGAGCGCAGCCACGCCCAGCGCGATGCCGGCCATGGAAATGAGGGAAATGAAGGAAATGAAACTGTTGCGGCCGCTGCGCTTGCCGGCCCGCGTGTAGCGGATACCGACCAGCCATTCGAACGGCAGGTTTTTAATCAGACTCAAAATTGCTCCGGGAGAGGGCCTGCACAATGTGCCGCCAGTCGTCTCGCGCCCCGGTTGGGGACGCAATCCTCTGGCTGCACGCCAACACGGGCGAAGACAAAGCGCGAAGTTTGCCACAGTTTGGAGCCATGGCCCATCCCTGGCCGCCTGCCCCGTCCTCGCGCCTGACCCGTCGGTCGCCCGCCGTGAAGCTTGTAGATTCACTTCCACGGCAGAGGTTCGCGGCAGGATGCTTCATAGGAAAGATGTGCATGATGTTGCATCAGGAACTGGTTATATATACAGTACCTCCTTGCACTCCGCTCGCCGATATGAATTTCTCCGCCCCATGCCATCCGAACTCGCCCAGGACACCCCCGACACCAGCAGCCCGCATGGCGGCGAGCGCGATCCGTTTGCGCGCCTGAACGCGCAGCAGCGCGAGGCGGTCGAGCATGGCAGCAAGCTTGCACCGGCACAGCAGCCGCCGCTGCTCATCGTCGCCGGTGCCGGTTCGGGCAAGACCAATACCCTGGCGCACCGGGTCGCCAGGCTGATCCTCGACGGCGCCGACCCGCAACGCATCCTGCTGCTGACCTTCTCGCGCCGGGCGGCCGCCGACATGGGCCGGCGCGTGGGCCAGGTGATCCGCCAGGTGCTGGGGCTCGCAGCCACCGACAGCCCGCCGCAACTACCCTGGTCAGGCACCTTCCACGCCATCGGCGCGCGCTTGCTGCGCGAGTACGCGGCCGTCATCGGCCTGGAAGAAGACTTCACCATCCAGGATCGCGGCGATTCCGAAGACCTGATCGGCCTGCTGCGCCATGAGATGGGGCTGTCCTCCACCGACAAGCGTTTCCCGCTGAAGGGCACTTGCCTGTCCATTTATTCACGTGCGGTCAATACCCGGCAAGACCTGGGCACCGTGCTGCAGACCCAATTTCCCTGGTGCCGGGAATGGGAAAGGCAACTGGGCGAACTCTTCAGCCGCTATGTCGATGCCAAGGAAGCCCAGCACGTACTGGATTACGACGACCTGCTGCTGTTCTGGGCCGACATGCTCTCCGAGCGCGAGATCGCGCAATCGGTGGGGGCGCGCTTCGACCATGTGCTGGTGGATGAATACCAGGACACCAACCGCCTGCAAGCCGAGATCCTGCAAAGGATGAAGCCCGACGGGGCCGGCGTGACCGCCGTGGGCGACGATGCCCAGTCCATCTATTCATTCCGGGGCGCCACTGTGCGCAACATCCTCGATTTTCCCGAGCTGTTCACCCAGCCGGCGCGGCTGTTGACGCTGGAACAGAACTACCGCTCCACGCAGCCCATCCTGCAGGCGTCCAATGCGGTCATCGCCGATGCCCCCGAACGGCACGTCAAGCAGCTCTGGAGCGACAAGCCGTCCTCACAGAAACCGCAGCTGGTGGTCATCCCGGATGAGGCCGAACAGGCGCGCTGGGTGGCCAACCGCATCCTGGCGCATCGTGAAGAAGGGCTCACCCTGAAATCCCAGGCGGTGCTGTTTCGTACCGCCACCCACAGCGCGGCGCTGGAACTGGAGCTGGTCCGGCGCAACATCCCTTTCGTGAAGTTTGGCGGACTCAAGTTCCTGGAAAGCACCCACATCAAGGACCTGCTCTCGCTGCTGCGCCTGGCGCACAATCCCAGCGGGCGCATGGCGGGCTTCCGGGCGCTGCAACTGATTCCCGGCGTCGGTCCCGCGACCGCCAGGAAGGTGCTGGACCGGATGGCCGCCGCCAGCGATCCGGCCGATGCGCTGCTGAACTTCGGCGCGCCCGCCGCCATCGCCCTGCAATGGCAAGCCTTCGCCGACACCTATGCGCTGATGCGCCGCGCCAGTGCCAGCTGGCCCACGGACATCCAGGCCGCGCGTGACTGGTACCTGCCGCAACTGGAGCAGCGCTACGAAGACGCCGACGCCCGCGCCGCCGACATCGAGCAACTGGCCGCGCTGGCCAATGGCTATGCCTCGCGCGAAAAATTCCTGACCGAACTGACGCTGGACCCGCCCGAAGCCAGCAGCGACTTCTCCGCCCCGCCCTACCGCGATGAGGATTACCTGACGCTCTCCACCATCCACTCCGCCAAGGGCCAGGAATGGCGCTCGGTGCACGTGCTCAACGTGGTCGATGGCTGCATCCCCTCGGACCTGGCCACCGGCAGCGAGGCCGAGATTGCCGAAGAGAGGCGCCTGCTCTACGTGGCCATGACGCGCGCCAAGGAATATCTGCACCTGGTGGTGCCGCAGCGCTTCTACATCACCCAGCAAACCGCACAGGGCGACCGCCACGTCAACGGCATCCGCAGCCGCTTCATCACCCCGCGCATGCTGCCCTTCTTCGAAGACAGCCTGTGGTTCTCGGCCGAGACCAATGGCGCCCGCACGCCGATGCCCGAGAGCGTGCGCATGCTGGTGCGCCAGCGGGCCAAAAAGGCCTGGAACAGTGGCTGACCCCGCTTTGAAGTGAAGCCTTGTTCAGGCAACCGGGGCCAAGCGGCGCGCCAGCCGCTAAAATAGCGCCCCATGAATCAACTCGACATCCTCATTCCCTTTGCCCTGCCGCCGGCTGAACTGGCGCGCGACCTGCTGCGCCAGGCCCAGGCACCGGCCCTGGCCATGCTGCTGGGCCGTGGCAAGGCCGCGCCACGCCAGGCGCATGATCCGTTTTCGCGCGCCCTGCCCCATGAACACTGGCTGGCCCGCCGCTTCGGCCTGCCGCCAGCCCCACAGGATTCCAGCCCCGCCGCCGCCAGCGCGCTGATGCAGCGCCTGGGCCATCCGCCTGCGGCCGGTCACTGGTTCGTCCTGCATCCGGCCCACATCCACGTGGCGCGTGACCACCTGGTGCTGACCGACATCGGCCAGTTGCAGCTGGAAGAGGATGAATCGCGCCGCCTGTTTGCCGCCGCCCTGCCCCTGTTTGCCGAGATCGGCCACGAGCTGGTCTATGGCGATGCCCGTACCTGGTTCATCCGGGCCGACGCCTGGGCCGGGCTGCGCACTTCCACGCCATCGGCCGCCAGCGGGCGCAACGTCGACATCTGGATGCCGGAAGGTCCCGGGGAGCTGGCCTGGCGCAAGCTGCAGAACGAGGTGCAGATGCAGTGGTTTGCCGAGTCGCTCAATGAACAGCGCGAAATGCGCGGCCAGAAGGCCATCAATTCGATCTGGATCTGGGGCGGTGCCGATGCTGGTGTGCGCGCTGACGACGCCTACGCCCAGCGCTTCGGCCTGCGCGGCTGGCTGCGCGCCTTCGGCGAAGAGGGTGCCGACGGTGGCGCTGCCCAGGTTGCCCAAGGCAGCGGCCATCGCCTGCTGGTACTCGATGCACTGGCCGAAGCGGCGCTGGCCGAGGAATGGGGCCTGTGGCTGCAGCACCTGGAACACCTGGACCGCGACTGGCTGGCGCCCTTGCTGGTGTCGCTCAAGGCCGGCAGCCTGGAATCGCTGAACCTGATCCTGACCGGTGCTGACCGCAGCCAGGAAGTGGCGGTCACGCGGGGCGCGCTACGGCGTTTCTGGCGCAAAGCTTCACTCCAGGAGCTGGCGGCATGATTCGCGTCACCACCCGGTCCTATGACATTTCCCAAGCCGAGCAACTGATTGCCGAAGGCGTGCACCCGGTCCTGGCGCGCGTCTATGCGGCGCGTGGCCTGTCTACTGCGCGTGAACTGGCCAGCGAGCTCAATGCCTTGATTGCGCCGTCGGGCCTGCTGCATATCGACGCGGCGGCGAGCTACCTGGCCGATGCCATTGCCCAGCGCAAGAAGCTGGTCATCGTCGCCGACTATGACTGCGACGGCGCTACCGCCTGTGCCGTGGGCCTGCGTGGCCTGCGCCTGCTGGGCGCGCAGGTAGACTACATCGTGCCCAATCGCTTCGAATACGGTTATGGCCTCACGCCCGAGATCGTCGAACTGACCGTGCGCGAGAAGAATCCCGACATCATCGTCACCGTCGACAACGGCATCGCCAGCATCGACGGCGTGGCCGAAGCCAAGCGGCGCGGCATCGACGTCGTCGTGACCGACCACCACCTGCCGGGCGACGCCCTGCCGGACGCACGCGTGATCGTCAACCCCAACCAGCCGCAGTGCGGCTTCCCCAGCAAGAACCTGGCGGGTGTAGGAGTGATGTTCTACGTGCTGCTGGCCTTGCGCGCCGAGATGCGCAAGCGCGGCCTGTTCGATGCCCAGACCCAGCCGCGCCTGGACAGCCTGCTGGACCTGGTAGCCCTGGGCACGGTGGCCGACGTGGTCAAGCTCGATGCCAACAACCGCATCCTGGTGGCCCAAGGCTTGAAGCGCATGCGCAGCGGCAAGATGCATCCCGGCATCGCCGCCCTGTTCCGCGCCGCCGGCCGCGAAGCCCGTCGCGCCACCCCCTTCGACCTCGGCTTTGCCGTGGGCCCGCGCCTGAACGCCGCCGGCCGCCTGGCCGACATGTCGCTGGGCATCGAATGCCTGACTACCGACGACGAAGGCCGCGCCTGGGCCATCGCCCAGCAACTCGACGCCATCAACCGCGAACGGCGCGACATCGAGGCCGGCATGCAGGACACCGCCCTGCTGCTGCTGGACGACTTCAATCCGGCCGACCGCCGCACCATCGCCGTCTTCGATCCCTCCTGGCACCAGGGAGTGATCGGCATCGTGGCCTCGCGCCTGAAAGACAAGTTCTACCGTCCCACGATCACTTTCGCGCCCGGCGATGAAGGGTTCATCAAGGGCTCGGGCCGTTCGATTGCGGGCTTCCACCTGCGCGATGCGCTGGACCTGGTGTCCAAGCACGCGCCCTCGGTGATGACCAAGTTCGGTGGCCACGCCATGGCGGCCGGACTGACCATCCATGCAGACGCCTTTGATGCCTTCTCACAGGCCTTCGAGGCCGTTGGCCGCGACTGGCTCACGCAAAACCAGCTGGAGCGCGTCATCGAAACCGATGGTGAACTGGAGGACAGCTATTACTCGGTCGAATTCATCACCCTGATGGACCAGCAGGTCTGGGGCCAGGGCTTTGCACCGCCCGTGTTCTGCGACCATTTCCGCGTGCTCAGCCAGCGCATCCTGAAGGAGAAACACCTCAAATTGCAGCTGGAAAAAGGCGGCCGCAAGTACGACGCCATCTGGTTCGGCCATACCGATGCCCTGCCCGATCATGCCCAGGTCGCCTTCCGCCTCGATGCCAATGAGTACAACGGCAAGACCACGGTGCAGCTGATGGTCGAGCACGCTGAACCGGCCTGAGCTGGCACGCCCCCCTTCGCGTCAGAAAACTGACGGATCATCACACCCTTGTCTGGCGCAATCCCGCACCAGACAAGGATTGCGGCACGGCAACTAGCGTAAAAAAAGCCGACAAGCGCTTCGTTGCAGTGGCACAATATTGACTTGGAGCGACTTCCGGATCGATTTGAGGGAAGCGGACACCACGGGCGCTCCGAGGAATAACAACAACATCAAACCCTGAATGAAGATCAAGCGCATCCATTGCAGCCTGGTGACTCGTCTCGTCCTCTTCGGCCTCATGCTGATCGTGGTCAGCGCAATCATGCGCTACAACATCCTGATCGGCTTTCTCGAAAAGGAGCAGGCCCAGGTCGCCGCCGAGCAGCAAAGCACCATCGCCAGCTATCTGGCAGAAGACATCGGCTACCGCGTGCAGGAACGTGCACGTTACCTTGAACGCCTGGCGCAGCATCTTCCTCCGGCGATCCTGGCCGACCGCGCCGCCGTGCGCACCTGGCTGCAGGAACACCAGGAACTGCAGCCGCTGTTTGCCCAAGGCCTGTTCGTGGCCGACGCCAATGGCTTGATCGTGGTGGACTATCCGACCCTGAACGGCCGGCGCGCGCTGTCGCTGACCCAGTTTGCCGATTTCGAACGCGTACTGCAGGGCGCCACCGTGATCTGCCCGCCCCTGGCCAGCCCGGCCAGCGGCAAGCCCATCATCGCCATGCTGACCCCGCTGCGCAATGCCCAAGGCAATGTGGTGGGCGTGCTGGGCGGCAGTACCGAACTCAATGCACCGGGCTTTCTCGACCACCTGCAGCGCGCCAGGCTGGGGCCGGCCGGCGGCTTCCAGTTGATTTCCCCGGGCCAGCGCATGGTCATCGCCTCCAGCGACGAGGCGCTGTTCTACAGCCAGCTGCCCCCGGTCGGAAAAGATGCGCTGATGGACCAGGCCGTGCAGGAGGGTTTCCGTGGCAATGGCGTGGGGCAAGCCGCCAATGGCATCAATGAAATCAAGGCGTTTGCCTCCGTACCCGGCACCAGCTGGATGGTAGCCGTGACGCTGCCGCTGGCCGCTGCCCTGCCCACCGTGGAACACACCCGTGCCCTGATCGGACGCGGTGGACTGATCCAGGGCGCAATGGTGATCGTGCTGGTGGTAATGGCCTATCTCTGGTTCTTCCGCCCCTTGCGCCGCGCCGCCGCCCTGGCCGACCGCATGACGCGCGGCGAATTGCCCCTGTCGCCGCTGCCGGTGGAACGGCGCGATGAAGTCGGGCACCTGACCATGGCCTTCAACGGCTTGCTGTCGCGCCTGAAACTGCACCAGGCCGAACTGCAGCACCAGGCGCATCACGATGTGCTCACCGGCCTGCCCAACCGCATGATGCTGGCCGAACGCATGGAAGCCGCGCTCACCCACGCCTGTCGCGAACGCAATGGCGTGGCGCTGCTGTTCCTCGACCTGGATGGATTCAAGCCGATCAACGACACCCTGGGCCACAAGGCCGGCGACCTGGTGCTGCAGGAAATCACGCGAAGGCTGCGCCAGGTGGCCCGCCATGGCGATACCTTGGCGCGAGTGGGCGGGGATGAATTCGTGTTGCTCATCACTGATCTCGGCCAGCCCTACGAAAACGGCGCACAGGTGCTGGCCGAAAAATGCATCCGGGTAGTCTCCGAACCGCTGCACCTGGCGCAGGGGGAATATCAGCTGGGGGTCTCGGTCGGCATCGCCGTGTGTGATGGCAGTTGCGACGCCGACAGCCTGCTGCAGGCGGCCGACAAGGCCATGTATGCGGCCAAGGGCAATGGGCGGGGTTGCTACGTGATTGCCCCGGCGCGCTCCGCCGTGGCCGATGAACTCAACGCACCGGCAGGAACTGCAGGAATGACCCGCCCAGCAGGTTCTGCACATAGCTGATGCCAGCACGGCGATAGCGCTCGGTCATGAATTCGGCCATCAGGTCGAGACGGCCGACGATCTTGCCGAATTCCCGTTCAAAACTCAGGTTGCGCGCCTCGCTGCCGATCTCGTCGGACAGCAGCAGTGGCGCACCGGCGGCATTCTTGCGGCTGGAGAGAATCCAGGCAGCGATTTCCACATTGCGCGCGGCGTTGTAGAGATGCTGGGCATCGAGCCCGTCGACCAGGAAGAATTCGATCTTGTTGCCATGCGCGACGATGATCATGTCGGCGGTGGCATCGATGAAGGCCGCGACCCTATCCCCCTTGAATTCCGGCGACAAGGCCAGCGTCATGGCCTGGATATCGCGCTTGCCCTGCAATTCAGGCCAGGCCTGGCGCTGCTCGATGGCTTGCTTGACCTTCTTCTCGGCCTCTTCGCGGCTGGCGGCGGTCTTCTTCCATTCAGCCGGGTTGCGCCGGTACAGCTTGGACATCAGCAGGTACAGGCTATCGAGATTGGCGCGCATGGCCAGGCTGGCCACGCGGTTGCTGTCGGATTGCCCCATCTCGCGTGAACTGGCCTCGGCGCCCTTGACTTCACCATGCGGTGCAGGCGTCGAGGCACAGCCGGCCAACAGGGCGGCGCACAGCAAGGACAGCGGCAGAAGGGAGAACAGCTTTCTGGTCATCGGCGGGCGGGACGAAACGAGCTGAGGGCCTGTTCACACTGAATCTGCGAGTGCGAGAGGTCGCCAAGCGTTGACTGCCTAGGCGCAGCGACGCGCCGTGGTGGTGCCACGGCAAGGAGCTGCAACAACGGCAGGCGACGCTTGGCGGCCTCTCCCGGAGGGTTGCCCCCAGAAGGCGCGCTGGCCGCGTTGCACGTCAGGGCTGGTGGCACCACCACCAGCCCTGACGCGCGCCTTGCCAACACGCCTTCTGGGGGCAACGCATCTCGCAGATTCAGTGTGAACAGGCCCTAAGACTGATCCTAGCAGAATGCGTTCCGTCCGCCCCCTTCAGACTGAAGCCTTTTGCTTCACCTCAGGCCTTGCCGGTCTGCGGAAAACCGGTCAGGTAGCCCACCGTGGCACCGAAACGGTCCTTGAAGTTGGCACGCACCAGCGGATCGAGGGTGTCCTTGACCTTGTCGTGCAAACCTTTTTCCCAGTCGCCGGCGTGCTGGAAGTTGCTCATCACGTAGGTCCAGCCGTTGATCTCGTCGACCGCATGCAAGCCGGTCGATTCGGCCCCCGCCGGGCAGGACAGCACGCGGGTGAGCGCCTTGGTGTCGACGTTGTAGGCCCACAGGAAGTTGTTGACGTGCATGCCGCTGTCTTCGCCGATGAACAAGGTGCGCAGCTTTTCGGAGAACTTGATGTTGTCCGGATTGGCGATGTGCTCCTGGTCAGCCAGGTTGCCCAGGGCATCCGGGGTCTTCAGGTCCACGCCCACCAGCGCCGCTGGCGGGGCCATGTCGATGGCCACCCATTCGCTGTCGATGGCATTGCCGCCGGCATCGCGCTGGCCGCCGCGCAGGTTCAGGGCATACACCGCACCGGCCTTGGGACCTTCCACCTTGATGTGGCCGGAGCCGTTGAGCATCGACGTCTGCACATAGGACATGGCCGAATAGGCGATCTTGTCGCGGGCGTTGACGGTGGTGCCTTCCATCTTGGTGAAGCCCAGGCTGCCACCGGCCAGTGCCGCGTAGCGGTGGGTTTCCAGGAAGGCAGCCGCCTTCTGCATGCCAGGCTTTACACGGACCCAGTTGAACTTGCCATTGAACGGGATCTTGGAGAAGGAACCGTCCGCCGGATCGGTGGTGCGGATGTCCATGATGTCGGCGGCCTTGTAGCGGTCCGCCATGGCCTTGATTTCGGCGCTGGTGGCGCTGCCCAGGCGCACCCAGGACAGCTTGCCGGCGCCCGGACCGACACCCGAGACCTGTTCCCAACGTGCCACATAGAGGGTGCCCGAGGACAGGTCAGCCGCGCGGTCGGCGATGAACATGAACAGCCCGCCATTGGTGGCGTCGTCGCCCATGAGCACGGTACGCTGGTCCGGCATGACCTGCACCAGCTCGTGCGAGATGCGGCCCAGGCAATAGTGCTTCTTGATGGAACCGGTGCCGTCCGGGTTGACGGTCACTTCCGGCAGGTGGCCGTAGTGATAGGGATTGGCACGGTTCTCGTCGCCAAAGAGGTTCTTGCTGAAAGCCTTGAACTGCGGATTGGAGGCGATGGCCGAAGCATCCGGTTCATATTCTTCCGACGACAGGTGCGTATTCCAGGGCGACAGGCTGGCACCGCAGGTGATCCACAGGCCATTGACCTGGGAGGTATCGACATTGTGGTATTGCACCAGCGACAGCTTGCCCGACGACGGGTCCTGGTCCAGGGTCAGCACGGCGATGGGCGAGGGCAGCTGGCCGTACATGGCCGCCTGCTTCTGGTCGCGCGTGGTGTATTCGAATTGCACCACGGCAAATACCGCATTGCCCTTCACGCCCGGCACCTTGGCACCGGCCACGGTCAAGAGCGAAGAGCCGTCCGGGCAGTCGGAATAGAACTGGCGCTCCTTGCCCGGCACCGAACGGTCGATGATGGGCTGGTTGTTGATGTCCAGGTAGCCGCCGGCCAGGATGGTGCCGCCCTTTCCGTTGGGCACCATGTCGCCGGTCATGAAGAAGGGCTGGTAAGCCAATTTGTAGCTCTGCTTGCTGCCGTCCGCGAAAGTCACTTCCAGGGCAGAGCCGACGGTGGTGGCGGCCATGGCGGCCGGATTGTCCAGGGTCGGGGCCGGCATGCCGGTGAAACGCGCCGAGGCGAAGGGCTTGCCCGCCCCCGGGGTGGCGCAGGCTGTCTCATCGAGGATTCTCCGGAAGTGGCTAGCAGATGTCGGGCAGCGGCGCACGCACCCGTCAGTATTTTGTCAGTCAAACAAGCGCGCCGATGGTAGCGACGGAAAATGACAGGCGCGTGACGGAGGTGAAACTGCCCTCCTCCTCTTGTATAATTCGAGGTTTGATCGCAAAAGAAACCATCATGGAAGCAGAACGCCTCAATTCCCTCCAATCCTTGCTCGACGACCTGGCCACCCGTGCCACCGAGCTTCGGAGGTATCTTTGACTTCGATGTGAAGTCGGAGAAACTCGAACAAGTCAACGCCGAACTGGAAGACCCCAACGTCTGGAACGACCAGAAGCGGGCCCAGGACCTCGGCAAGGAAAAGAAATCGCTGGAAGCGATCGTCCATACCCTCATCAAGATCGACAGCGAGTTGTCGGATGCGCGCGACCTCTTCGAGATGGCCCGCGAGGAAAAGGACGAAGACACCATCGTCGCCATCGAAGCCGATGCCGAGACCTTGAAGAAGCTGGTGGAAGACATGGAATTCCGCCGCATGTTCAGCGGCCCCATGGACGCCAACAACTGCTTCATCGACATCCAGGCCGGTGCCGGCGGTACCGAAGCCCAGGACTGGGCATCCATGCTGCTGCGCCAATACCTGCGCTACTGCGAACGCAAGGGCTTCAAGGCCGAGATCCTGGAACAGTCCGACGGTGAAGTGGCCGGCATCAAGACCGCCACCATCAAGGTCGAGGGCGAATACGCCTATGGCTTCCTGCGTACCGAAACGGGCGTGCACCGCCTGGTGCGCAAGTCGCCGTTCGACTCGTCCAACGGCCGTCACACCTCGTTCTCCAGCCTGTTCGTCTACCCCGAAGTGGATGAATCCTTCGAGATCGAGATCAACCCGGCCGATGTGCGTGTCGATACTTACCGCGCCTCCGGTGCCGGTGGCCAGCACATCAACAAGACCGACTCCGCCGTGCGCCTGACGCACGCCCCGACGGGCATCGTCGTGCAGTGCCAGAATGACCGCAGCCAGCACCGCAACCGTGCCGAAGCCTGGGACATGCTGCGCGCCAAGCTGTTCGAACTGGAACTGCGCAAGCGCATGAGCGAGCAGCAGAAGCTGGAAGACTCCAAGACCGACGTCGGCTGGGGCCACCAGATCCGCTCCTACGTGCTGGACCAGTCCCGCATCAAGGACCTGCGCACCAACTTCGAAACCGGCAATACCAAGGCCGTCCTCGATGGCGACATCGACGACTTCATCGCGGCCTCGCTGAAACAGGGCGTCTGATCCCGGTGGCCGCGCGGCCTTGCTGCGCGGCCTGCTCTTGCTGATCCGACCGTTCAACCTTCAAGAATTCCAACCATGACCACGCAAAACACCCCCGCCGCCCAGCCGGCAGCCGACGAGAACAGCATCATCGCCGAGCGCCGCGCCAAGCTGGCTGCCATCCGCGAGCAGGGCGTCGCCTTCCCCAACGATTTCCGCCCGGCCAACAATGCCGCCGACCTGCATGCCAAGTACGATGGCCTGGACAATGAGGCGCTGGAAGCCGAACCGGTCCAGGTGACCGTGGCTGGCCGCATGATGTTGAAGCGTGTCATGGGCAAGGCGGCCTTCGCCACCCTGCAGGACGCCTCGGGCGCGCGCGCCGATGGCCGCATCCAGCTCTACGTGACCCGCGACGTCACCGGCGAAGAAGCCATGGCCGCCTTCAAGCACTATGACCTGGGCGACATCCTCGGTGCCGAAGGGACGCTCTTCAAGACCAAGACCGGCGAACTGTCCATCAAGGTCACCAAGTTGAAGCTCATCACCAAGTCGCTGCGCCCGCTGCCGGACAAGTTCCACGGCCTGGCCGACCAGGAAATGAAGTACCGCCAGCGCTACGTCGACCTGATCATGAGCGAAGAGACCCGCCGCACCTTCAAGGCGCGTACCGCCGCGATGTCGTCGATCCGCCGCTTCATGGAAACCAACGGCTTCATGGAAGTGGAAACCCCGATGCTGCACCCGATCCCGGGCGGCGCGGCGGCCAAGCCCTTCATCACCCACCATAATGCCCTGGACATGCAGATGTTCATGCGCATCGCTCCCGAGCTGTACCTGAAGCGCCTGGTGGTGGGCGGTTTCGAGCGCGTCTTCGAGGTCAACCGCAACTTCCGCAACGAAGGTGTCTCGCCGCGCCACAACCCCGAATTCACGATGATGGAGTTCTACGCCGCCTACGTGGATTACCAGTGGCTGATGGGCTTCACCGAGCAGGTGATCCGCCAGGCCGCCATCGATGCCCACGGCACTGCGGTGCTGACCTACCAGGGCCGTGAGCTGGACCTGTCCAAGCCCTTCGACCGCCTGACCATCACCGGTGCGATCCTGAAGTACGCCCCGAACTACACCGAAGCGCAACTGGCCGACATCGACTTCCTGCGTACCGAACTGAAGAAGTTCGGCGTAAAGACCGACCAGGCCCCGCTGGCCGGTGCCGGCATCGGCGCGCTGCAACTGGCGCTGTTCGAAGAAACGGCCGAATCGCAGCTGTGGAACCCCACCTACATCATCGACTACCCGGTCGAAGTCTCGCCGCTGGCGCGCGCTTCCGACACGGTGGCCGGCATCACCGAGCGCTTCGAGCTGTTCATCACCGGCCGCGAGATCGCCAACGGCTTCTCCGAGTTGAATGATGCCGAAGACCAGGCCGCCCGCTTCCAGGCGCAAGTGGCCGCCAAGGACGCCGGCGACGAAGAAGCCATGTACTACGACGCCGACTACATCCGCGCCCTGGAATACGGCATGCCGCCGGCCGGTGGCTGCGGCATCGGTATCGACCGCCTCATGATGCTCATCACCGACTCGCCCAACATCCGTGACGTGATCCTGTTCCCGCACCTGCGCCGCGAAGACTGATCGACGCACACGCAAACGCGGGAGACGGCCCTGCGCCGCTCCCGCGTTTGCGTACCCCGCCTGTACCTGCGCCTCCCGTCCGGGATGCGCAAGCCTGTCCCGCCTGCATCGCCCTCCCCGCCTGAACCACCTTTCGCTTGCCCCAGGGCAGCGTTGCCTTGCCGCAAAGCCTTGTCCAGCCCCACTGTTGCAGGATTACAAGTCCTTACAACTGACACAGAATCGGGATTTTTTTTGGCGCATGACCACTCCATAATCCAGTCATCCACTCATCAACGACAACAGAACAACTAGAGAGGTCATCATGGAAACCAATACCAATACCCCGCAACACCTGAACGCAAGCAACAACGCCGTGAGCCAGCCTTCCGCACCCGCCTCGTCCGGGCGGATTCATCCGCTGGTCGCCGGCGCCTCGGTGGCCGTGATCCTGGTCAGCCTGATCGGCGTGGCCGCCATGACAGGCCTGTTGCCCAGCTCCAAGAGCGCCAATTCCCCGCAGCAGGTCGCGGCGATGGAACAGGCTGGCCAACCCGCCCAGAACCAGCAGCCGCTGGCGCAGCAGCAAGCCCCGCAATCGACTTCCTACCAGCCCCAGCCTGGCGCCTATCCGGCCCAGGCAGCAGCACCGGTGGCCCAGCGCGCCCCGGCCATCTGCAGCAGCTGCGGTGAAGTGATCGGTGTGCGCACCGTGCGCCACAGCGTCCCCACCAGCGGCGTGGGCATTGCCGGTGGCGCCGTGGTCGGCGGCCTGCTGGGCAACCAGATCGGCGGCGGTACCGGCCGTACCCTCGCCACCATCGCCGGTGCCGTCGGCGGCGGTTATGCCGGCAATGAAGTGGAAAAGAACGTGCGCTCCACCACCAGCTACGTCGTCGATGTGCGTATGGAAAACGGCAAGACCCGCAGCTTCCCGCAAACCAGCGAAAACTGGCGCGTGGGCGACCAGGTGCGTGTGGTCAACGGCCGCCTGGAAGGCCGCGGCTGATCCTGGTAGAGCAGCAAACCGTCCCGGTCCTTCGCCGGGATCAGGCAAAGCCCTTCGAGCAGCTTCGAAGGGCTTTTTCGTTGGGGCCGCCCATCCCGGATGGTGCCGGCTATAAGTATTTGGTGCTGGATGTGAAGATTTGTGCACCGATTGCGTCTTTACAACGTTATCCTGTCGTCAGATTGTCATATTCCTGCCGGATGGCACGCCACGCCACCCTCTTCCGGCGATCCTGGGAGCGCAATTGATAAACGCTGGCAACATTTTGCCGAGGCAGTTAGACTTTTGCCAAAAGTCATCCGCCAGGACGCAGCGGAGTTGGTAGCCGGGAAACAGAACGCTCAAGCGTCGGCCCGCTTACTCGTACTGAACGGGGGGCGAACGATTCGCCAGGGCGCGCCAGAGGGCGCGAAAAGCGTTTGAAGATTTATGGACTCACAGTCATCCACACATAGCGCCGGCACTGCAAGCACAGCGGCCGGATCCGCCGACCAAAGGCACACCGAAGAACGACACGGCGGCCCTCCCAAGGACCATGCCGTCATCCTGCTGCACGGACTGTGCGGTTCGCACCTGGAAATGGGCTCCATCCCCAAGCAGCTGAAGAAAGCCGGCTGTACCGTCATCCCCCTGAACATCGACAATTACTCGGCTTCGCTGACCAATCCGCGCGTCTCCCCCGATTGGGAAGCCTGGTGCGCCGTGGTCGAGAGCCGGGTGGCGCGCCTGAAGGAAGAATTCCGCACCGTCTCGCTGTGCGGCCTGTCCATGGGCGCCACGCTGGCGCTGGCGGTGGCGGCCCGCAGCAAGGAATTGCTGTCGGTGGTGCTGCTCTCGCCGGTGCTGCAATACGACGGCTGGTCGGTGCCGTGGTACTGGAAGCTGCTCACCGTGGTCTACGACATGGGCATACGCAACTGGTCCTACAAGGAAAGCGAACCCTACGGCATCAAGAATTACGAAATGCGGCGCCGCGTGGCCGCCGCCCTGGAAAAGGATGGCGTGGCCGCCGTCGGCGCCGCCTCCATCCCGGCGCGCCACCTGCGCGCAGCCCTGCGCATGATCGCCTTCGTGCGCCAATCGCTGCCGCTGGTGCGTACCGATACCCTGATCATCCACTCCATCGACGACGAGACCGCCTCCCCGCGCAATGCAGAATTGATCCAGCAGCAGATCAATGCGGAAGTGCGCAAGGTGGTCTGGCTGGGGGATTGTTATCACATCATCACGGTGGACAATGAACGCGAAATCGTCACCAACGAAACCGTGATGTTCATCAAGCGGAGCATCGAGATCCACGGCAATGAGATGAGCCGCAAATATCTCGGACATTCTTCGCCGCTCAAGGACCGACGCGGCTGAACTGACGCAACGAGACAACGGCGGTAAGCCTTTTGAAAGACAGCACTCTTAACATGAGCCCATTGCGCCGCAGTGCAATGTGAACCAAGATGGATACGACGCGCCCCCATTCCAGAACCATCATGAGCCTGATCCGACTCAAGAATGCCAAGAGCTGGCGCCCGCAAGGGTTCCGGCCGATCTACGTGAGTACCTTCGGCTTCGTGGCGGCGTTCGGGCTGCGCTATGCGCTGGCGCCGTTTGTCGAAGAATCGCTGTCGATGCTGTTTTTTGCCGTCAATTGCATCGTGATGAGCTATCTGTTCGGCTACCTGTATTCACTGGGGCTGCTGGCCATCAGCATTCCCACGGCCATGTTCTTCTTCCGCAAGCCCTATTACACGATGGATGGCCTGGACGACAAGGACATCTTCCTGATCCTGGTCTATACGGTCATCGTGGCCACCGCCTCCATCATCATTGAATGGCTGCAGCGCGAGCGCTATGCTGCGGTGCTGCAGCAGCGGGTGTCGGAAACCCGCTATCGCCTGCTCATCGAATCGGACCAGGCGCGCCGCGCCGAGTACGCCAGGCAGTTCGAGAGCCCTGCCAGCGACGGCGCCTGAACCGGCGGAACTGTCCCGCCTGCCTGCGCCGCCCGTGCGCAGGCACTACCCCATCAGGAAGCCCCTGATAGTCCTCCCGGCGCAGCTCTCCTAAGATGCTTCCATCCCAGCAAGGAGGCCGCCATGTCCCAGACCCATCACCTGCCCCGCATCCTCGTCATCGACGGCGATCTGGATGCCATCGAATCCGCCCGCTTTGCCCTTTGGCGCAGCCAGCTGCCCTGCCAGTTCGACTGGTCCGATGATGCCGAGCTGGCCAATGCCTCCCTGCTGACGCAGGCGCTGTGCCACAGCAAGGACTTGCCCGCGCTGATCCTGCTGGACCCGCGCAGCTGCTTCGGTACCGAAGGCTACGAATTGCTGCGCACCCTGTGCGTCTACCAGCAGCTGGCGCAGATTCCGCTGGTGCTCTTCACGGCGGCGCCCATGTCGGCCGATTTCGCCCAGGAGCAGGACAGCCGCATCTGGTACGCCGCCAAGCCCGTGCGCACGGCCGACTACATGGATGTGGTCACGCAGTGCGTACAGCAGCGCCTGCATCACCCGGCCACGCTCTGAGCCCGCAAGCTGCGCCGCACGATCACGGCCAGGCGCCGGATCAACGGACCGAACTGTTCGGCCGAGGTGTTGCCGTATCCGATCACCAGCCCGTTGTGGCACCCCTGCGCCTGCCCCTCTGAAAACGAAGACACTGCCCCCACGTTCATGCCTGCCGCCCGTGCCGCCGTACTGACGGCGCCGTCCGGACAAGCCGGCGGCAGCTGCAGCGTCAGGTGCAGGCCGCTGTCGCCGCCTTGCACTGCCAGCTCCGGCAGGTGCGCCTGCAAGGCCGTGCGCAAGGCATGCTGGCGCTCGCGATAGAGCCGCCGCATGCGACCCAGGTGGCGCGCAAACTGTCCCCCGGCCATGAACTCGGCCAGCGCCAATTGCTCCAGGCGATGTCCGCCGCGCAGCAATTCGGCCAGCGCCGAACCGGCACCCTCCCCGGCTGACGCCGGCAAGACCAGGAAACCGATGCGCAAACCCGGGAACAGCGTCTTGCTGAAGGTCCCCACATACAGCACCGGCGCATCCGGTACCAGCCCCTGCATGGCCGGGATCGGATGGCCGTGATGACGGAATTCACTGTCGTAATCGTCCTCGATAATCCAGCAGCCGTGTTCACGCGCGCGTGCAATGAGCGCCAGGCGGCGCGCCAAGGAGAGCACCGCGCCGGTCGGGTACTGGTGCGAAGGCGTCACATGGATCAGCCGTGGCGGCCAGCGCCAGGCGCGCGGGTCAATGACGACGCCCTCGTGGTCGACCGGCATGGAACGGATCTTCATATCGCCTGCATGGAAGGCGGCACGCACCCCGCCGTAGCCAGGATCTTCCAGCCAGGCGCGTTCGCCCGGGTTGGCGAAGAGCCGCACGCACAGCGACAGCGCACCTTGGGAACCCTCAGTCACCACCACTTGGGCGGCCTCGCAGCGCACCCCGCGCGCCACCCGCAGGTATTGCGCGATAGCTTCACGCAAGGCCGGTTCCCCCAGCGGATCGCCGTAGGCCAGCGCCATCGGCCCCGCTCGCTTGAGGGCACGCTCCTGGCAGCGCAGCCAGGCATTCAAGGGAAATCGATTGAGCGCCGGCATGCCGGGCGTGAGTGGCAAGCTGCGATCACCGGCATCCCGCGTGGGCTTCATGGTACTGACGCGGCGCGACTGGCGCTGGCTGCCGTTGCAGGGCACGGAGGGAGTGGCGTGGACGATGGCGGGCGCGGCCTGCAGCGTAGCCACCCGCGTGCCCTGGCGGTCGGCCTGGGCGTAGCCTTCGGCCACCAGTTGCTCGTAGACCGCCAGCACCGTATTGCGTGCCACCTGCAACTGCTCGCACAGGCTGCGGGTGGACGGCAGGCGGCTGCCGGGCGGCAATTGGCCGCCCAGGATGGCGCGCTTGAAGCGCCCCAGCAATTGCTGCTGGCGCGAGGCCGCACCGGGCCGGGCATCAAGCGGGGAGGACAGCAGGGCAAGCGGCATCGTCAATGGCTTTCGTGGCTCCATCAAATCATCGTCGTGTGGCACTTCTGATGATGCCACGAAAACGCTATCGTGCCAGCTCCGAACTCGCCTGAAAGTGACCATGACCGTTCTGCCGCCAACCCGCCTCAATGCATATCAGCAACCCGTGGGCCCCGCCCTGCCCGACTGGCAGCCTCGTGCGCGTCCTGCAGGCCAGACCCTGCAAGGCCGCAGCTGCCGGCTGGAGCGGCTCGACGCCGCCCGCCATGCCGCGCAGCTCCACGCCGCCTTTGCCACCGCGCCGGATGGCCGCGACTGGACCTACATGATGAGCGGCCCCTTCCCGGACGCCGCCAGCTATCGCCACCAGGCCGAGCAGATGCAGGCCACCCAGGACCCGCTGCACCATGCAGTGATCGACCTGGCCAGCGGCGAAGCGGTCGGCACCATGGCGCTCATGCGTATCGAGCCGGCCCACGGCGTGATCGAGGTTGGGCACATCGCCCTGTCCCCACTTCTGAAGCGCAGCCGCATGGCCACCGAGGCGCATTACCTCTTGATGCGCCATGTTTTCGAGGACCTCGGCTATCGCCGCTACGAATGGAAATGCGACAGCCTCAATGCACCGTCACGTGCAGCGGCGCAGCGCCTTGGCTTTCGCTTCGAGGGCATCTTCCGCCAGGCCGTCGTCTACCGGGGACGCAGCCGCGATACCGCGTGGTTTTCCATCATCGACAGTGAATGGCCAGCGCTGCGGCAGGCATTCGAACAGTGGCTGGACGATGGAAATTTCGATGCCCGAGGACAGCAGCGCCAATCACTCTCCGCCCTCACGCGCGCCACGCTCACGAACGAACACGCGGTGTCTTCAGCTGCTTGAGTTCCCATAGCGCCTCCAGCACATGGCGCGTGGCCGGCTCCAGGTGGCTGGCGCGGTGGGCGATGCCCAGCGGCCGCCACAGGGCGGGCCGCAAAGGCCGCATGACGATGCGCGGGTCCAGCGGCACCGGGCCGCCCCGGGCGCTGGCCTCATGCGGCAACAGGGTGGCACCGTAACCGGCCGCCACCAGGCTCTTGATGGCGTCATTGAAATTGAGCTGGATGCGTGCAACAGGTTGCTCTCCGGCGCCCGCGAACCACTCATTGGTCAGGCGCGAGAGCCGCGTCTCGGGAGCATTGAGGATCAGCGGCTGCGCGGCCAGCCAGCCCGGCGTGACCTGGCGGGGAGCGTGCCAGGCTGCTGGCAGGAAGGCCATCACCGGATCACGCCGCCAGGGTTTCACGCTCAAGCCACCCACGGGCGATTGCGGCAGGGCCACCAGGCCGATGTCGAGTCGGCCCTCGCTCAGTTGCGACAGGGTTTCCTGCGAGGTCAGGATGTGGATCTGCACGTCGATATCAGGATGGCGCTGGCCCAATCGCTCCAGTACCTGTGGCAGCAGCGTGGCAATGGCGCCGGTGGAAGCGCCCAGCCGCACCCGCCCGGCCAG
>NZ_VSWE01000021.1:0-91303 GCF_009668275.1 Herbaspirillum sp. CAH-3
CTCTATCCTTCCCACTTTTCGCTTCGCTGCGACGGGCACCCTCCGCAGGAGGGCTGGCTCTTTGGGGTCGCCTTCTTTTGCTTACTTTTCTTGGCGAGACAAGAAAAGTGAGCGGCTGCCGGGCCGCCCCCGGCGCGTCCTTCCGACCGGAGAGAGATAAGAATTAAGCTAGAGCGCAGGAAAGCAATCCGTGCAGACTGCCCCAAACAGAACAACCAGAAAAGCCCGCAGCCAAGACAACCCCACACTCAACAAATCACTTAACGGGAGCGCCGCTTTCGAACCACTTGCCAATGATGGCGCGTTCATCGTCGGTGATCTGGGTCATGTTCCCTAAAGGCATGGCCTTCTGCACGACAGCCTGTTGATAGATCTGCTGAGCATGCTGGGAGATATGTTCAGGCGAATCGAGCAGAACACCCTTGCCGGGCACCGGCATGAGGGTAGGTTTGGCGGCATGGCACTGGATGCATCGCGCCTGGATCACTTGCTGGACTTGGGCAAACGACCCTGCGGCCACAGCGTCGCCAGCAGGAGCAGCGGATGAAGCCTCAGCAGAAGGAGAAGGAGCAACAGCCGCCACAGGTTTGGACTGCATGGCAGGACTCATCCACAAGATCACCGCCAGCAGCAGCGCAACAGCAATCCCCGGATACCACCAGTTATAAACCCCCTTGTGCCGCAACACGAAGAACTGCCGGATCAAGGCACCGGCCGCCATGATGCACAACAGGACCACCCAGTTATGCGGCGCGCTATAGGTCATGCTGTAGTGATTGGACAGCATGGCAAACAGCACCGGCAAGGTGAAGTAGGTATTGTGGACACTACGCTGCTTGCCGCGCTTGCCATGAATCGGATCGGGAGCTTGCCCGGCCCGCATGGAAGCCACCATCTTGCGCTGCCCCGGAATGATCCACACCAGCACGTTCGCGCTCATGATGGTGGCCAGGGAAGCCCCGCTGATGAGGAAAGCCGCCCGCCCCGAAAACAGATGGCAAGCCGCCCAAACAGAAACGATCACCTGCAAGCCGACCAGCAGGTTGACCAGCCGATCCGCCCCTGGCCGATCCCCGATGGTGCTGCAGATCGCGTCATAGATCAGCCAGTTGAAGACCAGGAAGGCAATCGCCGTTCCGCCCGCCATCGACGCCGACATGTCGAACACATTGCGATCGACCAAAAAGACGTTCGCATTGAAGAGATACAGCAGCGAAAACAAGGCAAAGCCAGACAGCCACGTGCTGTAAGACTCCCAATAAAACCAGTGCAGATGCTCCGGCAACACCTTGGGTGCAAGAAGATACTTTTGCGGATTGTAGAAACCCCCGCCATGCACCGCCCACAACTCGCCCCCGACACCCTTCTCCTTGAGCTCCGGATCGGTCGGCGCCACCAGGCTGTTGTCCAGCCAGACGAAATAGAATGAAGAACCGATCCAGGCAATCGCCGTGATCACGTGCAGCCAGCGCAGCAGCAAGTTCAGCCAGTCAAGTAGGTATGCTTCCATGATGCTCCGCTCTCAAATCCCTGTGGATGACGAAGGCCGCAACGCGCAAACCCCCATCCTGTTCAAAACCCAGCAATTAGATATCAGCCTGGCCGATACCTCATGCCTGAAAACTTATAGCCAACATATGACAAACCACATAGCACCCTGGGCGCCACCGGCCAGCCACAGTGTAGCCAATTCCCGGCCAACGGCGAGCACCCAATAAAAATGCCGGATCCGAAGACCCGGCATCGCCATGATGCTGCAAGCAGCCGGATCAACCGGACTTAGAAGTGATACTCGGCGCGCACCATCGGGGTCTTGGCCAGCGAACCCGGCACGTTGTGCGGGTTGCCGAACTTGTTGCGCCAGTATTGGTATTCCAGGCCCACGCGGAAGGTGTTCTTGCCCAGGCCCATGGCCGTGCCCACGTCATACATGACCTGGCCATCGAAGTTCAGTTCGGGACCGGTCGAACCGCCGAACTCGTTCTTGCCCTTGGCGGCGATGTAGTTCATGTAGCCTTCGAACGCCAGGCCGGTCGAACCCAGCGGGATACCCCAGGCCAGGTTCAGCATCGGGTGCGTGTCGTAGGTGTAGCGGCTGGTCACGCCCTTGGGCTGGTTGCTTTCAAACAGCGCCAGCACGCTCACGTTCAGGAAACCGGGCACATCCAGCATCAGGGTCGGACCGACGACCCACATGCGCTTCTTGGAGGCGTAGCTGTTGTCGTTCTTGGTGTTCCAGTCAAAGCCGAGGGTCAGGCCCACACCGCGTGCCGGACCGAAGGACAGGTCCTTGCCGCTGATCTTGCCGATGTCCAGGGTATTGCGGTAAACGATATACGCTTCCTGGGCATTGTCATCCTTGCTGTTGGACATCAGCAGGTCCACGTTCAGGAAGTTGGTACCGTACTTGTAGCCACTGGCGTGCTGGAAATTGACGATGCTCTTGGCAATGTCCTGCGTGTTGAAGGGCTCGGCAAACTTCGTGCCGTAACGGTAGCCGATCGAGTTGTCCGACCAGTCAGCCGCCTGCGCCGACATGCTGCCCGCCGCCGAGGCAACCACGGCCGCCATCATCCAATACTTCCCCTTGATACCCTTCTTCATAAGTTTCTCCCTGTATTGCTAATCTAAAAAATGGCTGTTGAACCGGAGACCGGTTCGCATCCTGCGGCGTCCTGCACTCTCCCCGCCACAGCAGCGACTCCGGTACCCCTCGTGTGCTTGCCCTCGTCAAATAAGGTCTGGCAAATTGCTGACAGCATTGCCGACACCCGCACCGACGGCAGCGTTTACGCAAAGCCCGTGCCAGCCCCCAAGCCGGCACTTGGCGCGCGCAATCGCACCCACCAGAAGTAGCGAATCCATCGCTCCCAAAGCGAGCCGCGCAACGCTGCATCAAGCGCTGCGCCCTGCGCGCCGGGGCGCAATCCTAGCCGAGTCCGGGCACTTTCCCAAGCCCTCATCCAGCAGTTAGTTGCATGGCGACTCGCATTGTCGACAATCGCGACAACCAGGTACGCCCGGACAAAAACTGCCAGGAGGCGCATGCCGCCTGCCTTACAGCGCCGCAAGCCAAATTTTTTTAGTGCATTTTTTTCTACTTAGGTGCAGCCAAGCACCAAATTGTCGCAAATGGATTTTTTGATTGTCGACAAAAAGAAAAGCGGATGTCGATCATCCGCAGGGCCCTTGCCGACCGCCTGGCCCCTGCCGCGCCCGGCAAAGCAGAGCAGACGCGAACCGCAGGCTGGCTTGGCACATTAAATGCTATTGAAGCCCTGGGATCTGACATTCAAACGAACAAGGAAGGAAGTCCATCGTGCACTCCAGCAAGCTCTTCAAACTCGGCACCACCGTTCTCGGCCTGGTATTGGCCGCCAGCTCCTCGCTGGCGCTGGCACAGGAAACCAAGGTCAAGTTCCAGCTGGACTGGCGCTTCGAAGGGCCGGCAGCCCTGTTCCTGGTAGCCAAGTCCAAGGGTTACTTCGCGCAGGAAAAACTGGATGTCACCATCGACGCCGGCAACGGCTCGGGCAATGCGGTCAACCGCGTGGCCTCCGGCACCTATGACATGGGCTTCGCCGACATGGCCGCCCTGATGGAATTCACGGCCAACAATCCCGATGCCCCGGGCAAGCCGGTGGCCGTGATGATGGTCTACAACGACACCCCGGCCGCGGTGTTCTCGCTCAAGAAATCCGGCATCAAGAAACCGGCAGACCTGGCCGGCAAGAAGCTGGGCGCGCCGGTATTCGACGCCGGGCGCCGCGCCTACCCGATCTTTGCCAAGGCCAACGGCCTCGATGCCACCAAGGCGCAGTGGACCAGCATGGACCCGCCGCTGCGCGAAACCATGCTGGCGCGCGGCGATGTGGATGCCATCACCGGTTTCTACTTCACCTCGCTGCTGAACCTCAACGCCCGCGGCATCAAGGATGAAGACATCAACGTGATGATGTACCCGGACTACGGCGTGCGCCTCTACGGCAATACCATCATCGCCTCCGAGACCATGGTCAAGCAGAAGCCGGAGGCCATCAAGGGCTTCCTGCGCGCCTTCGCCAAGGCCAGCCGCGACGTGATGGCCAATCCGGAAGCCGCCATCAAGGTCCTGAAGGAACGCGATGGCCTCATCGACGAGAAGCTGGAACTGCGCCGCCTGAAGCTGGCCATCGCCAGCGCCATCGCTACGCCCCATGCCAAGTCGGAAGGCTATGGCCAGGTCTACGGTCCGCGCCTCACGCTCATGGCTTCGCAAGTCTCGGACGCCTACGGCACCAAGACCCGCGTCAATGCCGACAAGATCTGGAACGGCAGCTTCCTGCCGGCCAAGGCCGAGCTGGACGTGTTCCCCAAGTAAATCATTTATATCGTTCATTCGATTCATCTCATCTCATTTCTGGCCGACTGCATTCATGAGCGAACCCTTCGTCGATTTCCGCCACGTCTACCTGGCCTATGATGGCGCCGCCGAATTTGCGGTGGAAGACATCGACCTGCAGACCCGTGCAGGCGAGTTCATCGCCATCGTCGGGCCGTCCGGCTGCGGCAAGTCCACTTTCATGAAGCTGGCCACGGGCTTGAAGCAACCCAATCGCGGCAGCGTCGTCATCAACGGCCAGACGGTCACGGGGCCGCTCAAGTTCGTGGGCATGGCCTTCCAGGCCCCGACCCTGTTGCCCTGGCGCACCACGCTGGAAAACGTGCTGCTGCCGCTGGAGATCGTCGAACCCTATCGGCGCGACTTCAAGCAGAAGAAGGCCGAGTACACCGAACGTGCCCTCAAGTTGCTCAAGACCGTGGGGCTGGACGGCTATGCCGACAAATTCCCCTGGCAACTCTCGGGTGGCATGCAGCAGCGCGCCTCGATCTGCCGCGCGCTGATCCATGAGCCCAAGATGCTGCTGCTGGACGAACCCTTCGGCGCGCTCGATGCCTTCACCCGCGAAGAACTGTGGTGCGTGCTGCGCGACCTGTGGGCCGAGCGCCGCTTCAACGTCATCCTGGTCACGCATGACCTGCGCGAGGCGGCCTTCCTGGCCGACACCATCTACGTGATGAGCAAGCGCCCGGGGCGTATCGTGGTGCGGCGGGAAAATCCGCTGCCGCGCCCCTGTCCGCTGGAAACCACCTATACCGACGGCTTCAACGCGCTGGTGCATGAACTGCGCGAGCACATCGGCCACGTGCGCAATACCTGACCCTCACACGGCCCGGCCAAGGAAACTCATGAAAACTCCGTTCAACGGCAAACTCAACCGCGCCGCCACCACGCTGGCTCCCTGGTTCCTGCTGCTCGCCATCCTGGGCGTGTGGCAGTTCATCTGCAGCGTGTGGCAGGTCTCCGACTTCATCTTCCCCAGCCCCGCCTCCATCCTGCAGGCCATGGTGGATTACGCCGGGCCGATCACCGAACACGCCCTCTCCACCTTTTGGGTCACCATGGTGGGCTTTGCCATTGCGGTGGTGGTCGGTGTGACGCTGGGCTTCGTGATCGGCTCTTCACCCATGCTCTATGCCGCCGCCTATCCGCTCATGACGGCCTTCAATGCCTTGCCCAAGGCGGCTTTCGTGCCGGTGCTGGTGGTCTGGTTCGGTATCGGCGCGGGGCCGGCCATCCTGACCGCTTTCCTGATCTCCTTCTTCCCCATCATGGTCAACATCGCCACCGGCCTGGCCACGCTGGAACCGGAGCTGGAAGACGTCTTGCGCGTGCTGGGCGCACGCCGCATGGACATCCTGCTCAAGGTCGGCCTGCCGCGTTCGATGCCGTATTTCTTTGCCTCGCTCAAAGTGGCCATCACGCTGGCCTTCGTGGGCTCGACCGTGTCCGAGATGAATGCCTCCAACCAGGGCATCGGCTACCTGCTGGTCTCGGCCGGCTCCTCGATGAAGATGCCGCTGGCCTTTGCCGGGCTGGTGGTGATCGGGGCCATGGCCATGGCCATGTACGAACTGTTCGCCATCATCGAGAAACGCACCACCGGCTGGGCGCATCGGGGAAAATGAGATAAATCGGGCGATTACGCCGCAACAGGGGCGGAAAACCCGGCAAAAGCGGTATGCGGCGCGGCGCAATTTGTCTATGATGTCGCGCGTGCGAGCCGCTGGGGGCGCTCGCGGCGGCCGCAGGCACGCGGACCGCCTTGCATTTGGACATGACCAACCTCATCACCACAGGGAAATCACGTGAGCGCAGTTCCACTCCGTCTTGAAATCAGCCATGTGCGCAAGGCCTATCCGGGCGTGCTGGCCAATGACGATGTCAGCCTGGCCGTTGCGCCCGGCGAGATCCACGCCGTACTCGGGGAGAACGGCGCGGGCAAGTCCACCCTGATGAAGATCATCTTCGGTGCGGTCAAGCCGGATGCCGGTGAACTGCGCTGGAACGGTGAGACGGTGCAGATCGCCAATCCGCAGGTGGCGCGCAAGCTGGGCATTGCGATGGTGTTCCAGCATTTCTCGCTGTTCGATACGCTGACCGTGACCGAGAACATCGCCCTGGGCCTGGACGCCAAGACCGATCTCAAGGAACTGGCCGAACGCATCACCCGCACCGGCGAAAAATACGGGCTGGAGCTGGAACCGCAGCGCCATGTGCATACCCTGTCGGTCGGGGAACGCCAGCGCGTGGAAATCGTGCGCGCGCTGCTGACCGAACCGCAATTGCTGATCCTGGACGAGCCGACCTCGGTGCTCACGCCCCAGGCGGTGGAAAAACTCTTCGTGACGCTGCGCCGCCTGGCCGATGAGGGCTGCAGCATTCTTTACATCAGCCACAAGCTCGACGAAATCCGCGCGCTGTGCCACAGCGCCACCGTCATGCGCGGTGGCCGCGTGACCGGCAACTGCGATCCGCGCAATGAAAGCAGCGCCAGCCTCTCGCGCATGATGATCGGTGATGAGCTGGTGCGCCTGCAGCGCGAGCGCAATCCCGATTCGCTGCGCAATGAGCGCAAGCTGCACGTCAATCGTCTTTCGCTGCCCAAGGCGCACCTGTTTGCGACCGAACTGAAGGACATCGAATGCGAAGTGCGCGCCGGTGAAATCGTCGGCATCGCCGGGGTCTCGGGCAATGGCCAGCAGGAATTGCTGGCGGCGCTGTCCGGCGAAGACCAGCGCGCCGCGCCCAACATGATCATGCTGGCCGGCAAGGCCGTGGGCGACCTCTCGCCCAATCCGCGCCGCGCAGCGGGCCTGGGCCTGGTGCCGGAAGAACGCCTGGGGCGCGGTGCCGTGCCGACGCTTTCGCTCACCGCCAACATGCTGCTGTCGCACCAGAAAGCGCCCTACGTGAAGCGCGGCATGATCGATTTCGGTTTTACGCGGCGTGCTGCGGCGTCCATCATCGAACGCTTCAAGGTCAAGGCGGCCGGACCGGATGCACCGGCCAAGAGCCTGTCGGGCGGCAACCTGCAGAAATTCATCGTCGGCCGCGAAATGGAACGCAAACCCGCCGTCTTCGTGGTGGCCCAGCCGACCTGGGGGGTGGACGTCGGTGCCGCCGCCCAGATCCACGGCGAAATCTTGAAACTGAAACAGGAAGGTTGTGCAGTGCTGGTGATCTCGGAAGAACTTGACGAATTGTTCGCATTATGTGATCGCCTGCACGTCATCGCCAAGGGGCGACTGTCGCCCTCCATCCCCATCGAACAGGCCACGCGCGAACAAGTGGGCGTGTGGATGAGCGGCTTGTGGGATGAACCGGCGGCCGCCGCTGCGGAGGTGAACCATGGCTGAACGCATGAGCTTCCCCCTGCGTCTGGAACTGCGCGGTGCGCCCTCCAAGACCATGACTTATCTGTCGCCGGTGATCGCCATCGTCGCCACCCTGTTCCTGGGGGCGTTGCTGTTCCTGGCACTGGGCAAGGATCCGCTGGCGGGCCTGAAGGTATTCCTGGTTGATCCGTTCAACGGCAAGCGCGCCATCAGCGAGCTGCTGCTCAAATCCGTACCGCTGATCCTGTGCGCGCTGGGGCTGGCGGTGTGCTTCCGCGCCAGCATCTGGAATATCGGTGCCGAAGGCCAGTTCACCGTCGGTGCGCTCTGTTCGGGGGCCATGCTGGTGTGGCTGGATGTGCCGGGACACGGCATCTCCGGCGGCATGGGGCTGGTGCTCATGATCGTGGCCGGCATCATCGGCGGCGCCTTGTGGGCGGCCATCACCGCTTACCTGCGTGACCAGTTCAATGCCAATGAAATCCTGGTCTCGCTGATGCTGACCTATGTGGCGCAGCTGCTGCTGATGTGGGCCGTCAACGGTCCGCTGAAGGATCCCAATGGCATGAATTTCCCGCAGTCCAAGGTGTTCTCCAGCGAATTCATGCTGCCCGTGCTGATGTCGGGCACGCGCCTGCATATCGGCTTTGCGGTGGCCATCGTCGCAGCCATCCTGATGGCCATCTTCATGATGCGCAGCCTGCGCGGCTTCTCGCTCATGGTCGGTGGCGTGGCGCCGCATGCGGCGCGCTATGCGGGCTTCTCGGCACGTTCGGCCTTGTGGGTCTCGCTGCTGATCTCGGGTGCCTTTGCCGGACTGGCCGGCGCCTTCGAGATCGCCGGTCCGATCGGGCAGCTGCTGCCGTCGGTGTCGCCGGGCTATGGGTTCGCCGCCATCATCGTGGCCTTCATCGGCCGCCTGCATCCGGTCGGCGCGATCCTGGGCGGGCTGATCATGTCGTTGCTGTACCTGGGCGGCGAGCTGGCGCAGTCGCGCCTGGGCCTGCCCTCGGCCATCACGGGCGTATTCCAGGGCATGCTGCTGTTCCTGCTGCTGGCCTGCGATACGCTCATCGATTACCGCCTGGCGTGGAAAAAGAAAGTCTAAGGAATCAGGACAGGACATGGAACAACTCGCTCCTCTCATCGCAGCCTCCATCAATGCCGGCACACCCCTGCTGCTGGCGGCCATCGGGCTGTTGATCAATGAACGCTCCGGCGTGCTCAACCTGGGTGCCGAAGGCATGATGCTGGTGGCGGCCATCGCCGGTTTCGCGGTCGGCTATGCCACCAAGAGCCCGCTCCTGGGCTTTGCCGCCGGTGCCGTCTGCGGCATGCTGATGGCCACGCTCTTTGCCTGGCTGGCGCTGCGCCTGGCCACCAACCAGGTCGCCACCGGCCTGGCGCTGTCGATCTTCGGGGCCGGCCTGTCGGCCTTCGTCGGCCAGCGCTTCGTGGGCCTGGCCCTGCCGGCGCAACCGAATTCGATTCCGCTGCTGGGGGATATTCCTTTCCTCGGCAAGGCGCTGTTCCACCAGCACTGGATGAGCTATGTCGCCTTCGCGCTGTGCCTGGCCAGCATCTGGTTCCTGTATCGCACACGGGCCGGGCTGGTCCTGCGTGCCGTGGGCGAGTCGCCGGAATCGGCGCACGCGCTGGGCTATTCGGTGCGCGGCATCCGCTACCTGGCGCTGCTGTTCGGGGGCGCCTGCTGCGGCCTGGCGGGTGCCTACATGTCGCTGGTCTATACCCCGATGTGGGTCGAGGGCCTGGTGGCCGGACGCGGCTGGATCGCGCTGGCCCTGACCGCCTTCGCCACCTGGCGTCCGGCACGCGTCTTGCTGGGTTCGCTGCTGTTTGGCGGCGTGACCATCGCGCAGTTCTACCTGCAGGGCATGGGGGTGACGGTGCCCTCGCAGATCCTGTCGATGGCCCCGTACCTGGCCACCATCGTGGTGCTGGCGCTGATCTCGCGCAACCCCGACTGGATCCGCCTGAACATGCCGGCGTCGCTGGGCAAGCCGTTCCGTCCGGGCGCTTCCTGAACCATTTATATCGTTTAAATCGTTTATTCCGTTTTTGTAGCAGCACTTGCATTTATCCACTGACCTTGAGGGAGAACACAATGAAGATTTCGCGCAGGGCATCCTTGACGATGCTCGCCACCCTGGCCGCAGCAACCCTGATCGGTTGCGGCAAGAAGGAAGAACCTGCTGCCGCCGCGCCCGCTGCTGCGCCGGCTGCGGCTGCACCGGCGGCTGATCCGCTGAAGGTCGCCTTCGTCTACATCGGCCCGGTGGGTGACGCCGGCTGGACCTTCGCGCATGACAAGGGCCGCAAGGCAGTCGAAGAAAAGTTCGGCGACAAGGTCAAGACCACCTTCGTGGAAAACATTCCTGAATCCGCAGCCGACGCCGAGCGCGTCTTCCGCCAGCTGGCCACCGACGGCAACAAGCTGATCTTCGGCACCACCTTCGGCTACATGGAAGCCATGCTCAAGGTCGCCAAGGAATTCCCGGATGTGAAGTTCGAACACGCCACCGGCTTCAAGACCGCCGACAACCTGGCGCAATACGATGTGCGCACCTATGAAGGCGCTTACCTGGCCGGCGTGGTCGCGGGCAAGATGAGCAAGTCCGGCAAGCTGGGCGTGGTGGCGTCGGTGCCGATTCCTGAAGTGATCCGCAACATCGACTCCTTCACCCTGGGTGCGCGTTCGGTCAACCCGAAGGCCACCACCGCCGTGGTGTGGGTCAACAAGTGGTTCGATCCGGGCAAGGAACGTGAAGCCGCCACCACCCTGATCGGCCAGGGTGTGGACGTGCTGATGCAGAACACCGACTCCGCCGCCGTGGTACAGACCGCGCAGGAAAAGGGCGTGTATGCCTTCGGCTGGGACAGCGACATGACCAGCTTCGGCCCCAAGGCCCACCTGGCTGCTTCCATGATCAACTGGGGCGTGTATTACACGGCGCGCGTGCAAGCCGTGCTGGATGGCTCGTGGAAGAGCAGCACCAGCTGGATCGGCCTGAAGGAAAACGGCATCGACCTGGCCGCATTCAATCCTGAACTGCCGGCCGACGTGAAGTCGCTGGTGGAAGAGCGCAAGAAGGGCATCGTCGACGGCTCGGCCCCGATCTGGAAGGGTCCGATCAAGGACAACGCCGGCAAGGAAGTGCTGGGCAAGGACGCCGTGGCCGATGACGGCTTCCTGCATGGCATCAAGTTCTACGTCGAGGGCGTGGACGGCAAGGTACCGGGCTGATTTCCGGATGGCTCCCCGGCGCTGCTGTCAGGCGGCCGGGGCAGGCTTCAAGAAAACCGCTGGCATCGTGAGGTGCCGGCGGTTTTTTTATTGGGAATCACGCAGTGATGCGCTCGATCACCGGACGGGCCAGCTTGCCGGCCTCGTGCAGGTCATACTGCAATTGCATCCCGGCCCAGAGTTCGGGACTGGTGCCGAAGGCCGCCGCCAGGCGATAGGCCATGTCCGGCGAAATGCCGGCGGCACCGTTGACGATCCGCTGCAGCGTGACACGGGCGACGCCCAGGCGCATGGCCGCTTCCGTGACGGTCATTTCACCCAGATATTCCCTCAGGACCTCGCCCGGGTGCGGCGGGTTGAACATGCGCGTCATGACTGACCTCCGTTGATTTGGATTGGTGATAGTCGCATTGACGCTTGTTCTCGCGATAGATGTATCTTGTGACGCCACACTTTACAAAACGGCTGTCGGCTGTCCCGCTGCACTGGCTTTTTGCCACAAATATTTGGCAAAGCGTCGGCACCCGCTGGGCCCCACCCTTGCCTGCCGAAAACCCCCGCTCCACCGCTATCGCAGCCGCATCCAGCCTGTATAATGCACACCCAAACCGGGTGGAAAGCCTGCATTTTCCTTCACTTTCCGCCGCATTGAACTACAGGATTTATGCAAAAAGCGCGCAAACCGATCGAAATCAAAATTTCCACTGTAGTTGCCATTTCGGCAATCCTGCATGAAACCGATCCGACTTCGCTGGAAAAAGCCCTGAAGGAAATGACCGGCGGCGTCGCCGATTTCTTCGAAGACGAATTCGCGGTGCTGGATATCGGCACCCTGGATGCGGCAGCCGCTGCGGCCATCGACTGGAGCGCCGTGGTGGCCCTGTTCAAGCGCTTCCGTTTGAATACGGTGGCCGTGCGCAATGCGCCGGAAGAATTGCATGGCGGCATCGTCGCCCAGGGCCTGGCCATCGACAACTCGGCGGTGGCCGGTGCCGGCACCGCCAATGCGCGGGCGCAAGAGGCGGCAGCCCAGCAAGCCGCACCAGCACCAACCCCGCCAGCCGCCCCGGTGGCTCCGCCTGCTGCCGCTGCACCCGCTCCCCAGCCCGCCCCGGCCCCGGTGGCCAACACGGTGGTGATCGACACCCCGGTGCGCGCCGGCCAGCGCATCTATGCGCGCGGCGCCGACCTGGTGGTGCTGGCCGTGGTCAACAACGGCGCCGAGCTCATTGCCGATGGCTGCATCCACGTCTACGCGCCGTTGCGCGGCCGTGCCCTGGCCGGTGCCTCGGGCAATACGAGCGCGCGTATCTTCGCTGCTTCACTGGAAGCGGAACTGGTTTCCATTGCGGGGGTCTATCGGACCTTCGAGAACGGTCATGCTCCGGAGCTCGTCGGCAAGCAGGTGCAGGTGCGCCTGCAAGGCGAACGTATCGACGTGCTGCCCATGTCGGCGTCGTAAGGCTCCGGCGTAAATCATTTAAACGAATCCAGCCGGGACCGCCGGCGTACTGTTCTTCTTAAGGAGTTTTTCGTGGCAAAAATCATCGTTGTGACTTCGGGTAAGGGCGGCGTCGGCAAAACGACGTCCAGCGCCAGTTTCGCATCGGGCCTGGCCATGCGCGGCCACAAGACGGCCGTGATCGACTTCGACGTCGGTCTGCGCAACCTGGACCTGATCATGGGCTGCGAACGCCGCGTGGTCTACGACCTCATCAACGTGATCAACAAGGAAGCCACGCTGAACCAGGCCCTGATCAAGGACAAGCACTGCGACAACCTGTTCATCCTGCCGGCCTCGCAAACCCGCGACAAGGACGCCCTGACCGAAGAAGGCGTGGAGCGTGTCCTCAACGACCTCTCCAAGATGGACTTCGAATACATCATCTGCGACTCCCCGGCCGGCATCGAGCACGGTGCGGTGATGGCGCTGACCTTCGCCGACGAAGCCATCGTGGTCTCCAACCCCGAAGTGTCGTCGGTGCGCGACTCGGACCGCATCCTCGGCATCATCCAGGCCAAGTCGCGCCGTGCCTCCTCGGGCGGCGAGCCGGTCAAGGAGCACCTGCTCATCACCCGCTATTCCCCCAAGCGCGTGGAAGATGGCGAAATGCTGTCCTATACCGATGTGCAGGAAATCCTGCGCATTCCCCTCATCGGCATCATCCCCGAATCGGAAACCGTGCTGCAGGCCTCCAACCAGGGTTCCCCCGCCATCCACATGAAGGACAGCGACGTGGCCCAGGCCTACCAGGACGTGGTATCGCGCTTCCTCGGCGAGACCGTCGAGCTGCGTTTCACCACCTACGAAAAGCCGGGCTTCCTGCAGCGCATCTTCGGAGGTAAGTGACATGTCCCTGCTTTCTTTCCTGTTCCCCAGCAAGCCCAAAAGTGCGGTGGCGGCGAAGGAGCGGCTGCAGATCATCATCGCCCGCGAGCGTTCCAACGGCCGCCAGGGTCCGGACTTCCTGCCGGCGCTGCACAAGGAACTCATCGAGGTCATCTCCAAGTACACCAAGGTCAATGCCGACGACATCAAGATCTCGCTGGACCGCCAGGGCAACCTGGAAGTGCTGGATGTGAACGTGGTGCTGCCCGACAGCGACGTACCGGCTGCCTGAGCGCGCACGCCGCAGCCTGCATGAAGAAAAGGGCAGCCCAGGCTGCCCTTTTTGCCAATACGGTCCACCACCCCGGGGAGCCGTGCGTTGACTGCCTTTGACTTCCATCCTGAACAGATGCAATGAAAATCGGGATTCTTTCCAAAGACGCCGACACCGTGACCCTGGTCACGCAACTGGCCGATCGCCATGAATGCCAGGTCTACAGCGGTGTGGAGGGCTTTGCTGCGGCCTGTGCCGACCGTGCCAACCTGGTCGTGCTGGATCTGGACGACCTGCAGCGGCATCAGCACGCGGTCACCATGCTGGTCCAGCAGCATCGCCCGCCGGCGGCCTCCAAGGCGCGTCCGGTGGTGCTGCTGCTGTGCACCCCCGCCCACCAGCACTGGCTGCGCAACCTGCGCATGGCCGGTGCCGATGACTTCCTGGTCAAACCGGTGGAGCGCCAGGAACTGGCCCTGCGCCTGGACCTGCTGCTGCTGGCCGCGCAGCCGTACGAAGCGCCGCCCAGCGTGGTGGAAGCCGGCGGCTTCATGGTCGACCTGGCACGCCTGCGCATCACCCATCCCGAGCGGCCCGGCCTGGATGCCACGCTCACCCGCAAGGAAGTCGAACTGGCGCTGCTGTTCATGCAGCACCTGGGACGCCCGCTGTCGCGCGCCTTCTTGCAGGAGCGCATCTGGGGCGCCGAACCGGAAACCCCGACCCGCACCATCGATACCCACGTCTCGCGCATCCGCACCAAGCTCAAGCTGCATCCGGGCAATGGCTACCAGCTCGCCACCGTCTACGGCTATGGCTACCAGCTGGAACGGCTGGAATAGCGCGCCGCACAGTGTTGCATCGGCGCCCCGGCCATCTGCGCCAAGCCTGATCCATGTCAGGGACATATACCGATTATCAGGGGGCGCCCCAACCCGAAAGTGGGCAAAGAGTATAATTATTCCCAAAACCGGGGCCGAATCTGTCTGATTTTGTACGAATTGCATTGATTCCTACGCTTTTCATTCAGGTTCACAGCCATAGAAGTGCAATATCCCAGCTCATCTGCACTGCTGCCTTTTAGTCGATTCTTCCATGCATTTGCTCGCCGTCGGACTCAACCACACTACCGCGCCGGTCTCGCTGCGCGAGAAAGTGGCATTCCCCGCTGACCAGATCGGTCAGGCGGTGGCGTCCGCGCGTGCGTGGTTCGGCGGGCATGACAAGATCGTGGCCTCGGGCGAGGCCGCCATCCTTTCCACCTGCAACCGCACCGAGCTGTATGCGGCGGCAGCCGCCGGGCAAGACGGCGTGGAATTCGCCATCGACCGCACCGCGCAGTTCCTGGCCGAGTACCACCACATTCCCTACGCCGACCTGCGTCCCTACCTGTATTCGCTGCCGCAGGACAATGCCGTGCGCCATGCCTTCCGGGTCGCCTCCGGGCTGGACTCGATGGTGCTGGGCGAGCCGCAGATCCTGGGCCAGATGAAAGATGCGGTCCGCCAGGCCGATGCCGCCGGCGGGCTGGGCACCTATTTGCACCAGCTGTTCCAGCGCACCTTTGCGGTCGCCAAGGAAGTGCGCAGCACCACCGAAATCGGTGCGCACAGCGTCTCGATGGCCGCGGCCGCCGTGCGGCTGTCGCAGCGCATCTTCGATTCGATCTCCGGCCAGAACGTGCTCTTCATCGGCGCGGGCGAAATGATCGAGCTGTGCGCCACGCACTTCGCGGCCCAGAATCCCAAGACCCTGACGGTGGCCAACCGCACCATGGAACGCGGCGAAACCCTGGCCCATCGCTTCAGCGGCCGTGCCATCCGCCTGGCCGACCTGCCGGAGCAACTGGCCAGCTTCGACATCGTGGTGTCCTGTACCGCCTCGCAGCTGCCCATCATCGGCCTCGGTCTGGTGGAACGGGCCGTCAAGGCACGCCGCCACAAACCCATCTTCATGGTCGACCTGGCCGTGCCGCGCGATATCGAGGCCGAAGT
This sequence comes from Herbaspirillum sp. CAH-3, assembly GCF_009668275.1. Taxonomy (NCBI): domain Bacteria; kingdom Pseudomonadati; phylum Pseudomonadota; class Betaproteobacteria; order Burkholderiales; family Oxalobacteraceae; genus Herbaspirillum; species Herbaspirillum sp. CAH-3. The sequence goes on from NZ_VSWE01000021.1 coordinate 15,582, forward strand.
CGGCCGCCTGGACGACGTCTTCCTCTACACGGTGGATGACCTGGCCTCGGTGGTCCAAAGCGGCGTCGAAAACCGCCAGGCGGCGGTCGCCCAGGCCGAAGCCATCATCGAAACCCGGGTGCAATCCTTCATGCACTGGATCGACAGTCGCGCCATGGTGCCGCTGATCCAGGACCTGCACGAAACCGGCGAGGCCCTGCGCCTGGCCGAACTGGAGCGCGCACGCCGCATGCTGGCCAAGGGCGAGGATGTGGAAGCGGTGCTCGATGCCCTCTCCAAAGGCCTGACCGCCAAGTTCCTGCACGGCCCGCAACAGGCCCTGCATCACGCCCAGGGCGAACAGCGCAGCCAGTTGGTCTCGCTGCTGCCGCAACTGTTCCGCTCCAAGCGTTAGCGCCTTCCGCCCGGCCGGCCGCTGTCTGCGGCTGGCACCCTCGCGCCGTCGCCGACGGCTGCCGTCGTCCCTTCATTGCTGACCGATACTGACTTCCCGACCTCATGAAACCCTCAATGCTCGCCAAACTCGACCAGCTCGCCGAACGGCTGGAAGAGCTCAACAGCCTGCTGGCCCAGGAAGATGCCACGTCCAGCATGGACAACTTCCGCAAGATGACCCGCGAACACGCCGAACTGGGCCCGCTGGTGGCGCTGTACCACGACTATGTGCAGGCCAGTGAAGATATCCGCACCGCCGGCGAGCTGCTGTCGGACCCCGATATGAAGGCTTTCGCCCAGGAAGAAATCGATGGCGCCAAGGCCCGCATGGAGGCGCTGGAGCTGGATCTGCAGAAGATGCTGTTGCCCAAGGATCCCAATGATGAACGAAACATCTTCCTGGAAATCCGCGCCGGCACCGGAGGTGACGAATCGGCCCTGTTTGCCGGCGACCTGCTGCGCATGTACACCCGCTATGCCGAACGCCAGCGCTGGCAGGTGGAGATCGTCTCGGCCTCCGAATCGGAACTGGGCGGCTACAAGGAAGTGATCGCCCGCATCGCCGGATTCGGCGCTTATTCGCGCCTGAAGTTCGAATCCGGCGGCCACCGCGTGCAGCGCGTGCCGGCCACCGAGACCCAGGGCCGCATCCACACTTCCGCCTGCACGGTGGCGGTGATGCCCGAGGCCGATGAAGTCGAGGACGTCGACATCAACCCGGCCGACCTGCGCATCGATACCTACCGCGCCTCCGGTGCCGGCGGACAGCACATCAACAAGACCGATTCAGCCGTGCGCATCACCCACCTCCCGACCGGTATCGTGGTGGAATGCCAGGACGACCGCAGCCAGCACAAGAACAAGGCGCAGGCCATGAAAGTGCTGGCCGCCCGGATCAAGGACGTGCAGTTGCGCGAACAGCAATCCAAGGAGGCCGCCACCCGCAAGTCGCTCATCGGCTCGGGCGACCGCAGCGAGCGCATCCGCACCTACAATTTCCCGCAGGGGCGCATGACCGACCACCGCATCAACCTGACGCTCTACAAGCTCGATTTCATCATGGATGGCGACCTGGACGAACTGACCAATGCCCTCATCACCGAGCACCAGGCCGAACTGCTGGCCCAGCTGGGCGACGACTGAGGCCGCCGGAACCAAGCCGGGGGGATGGGTTCAGAGTGCCTTTGCCGCCGTTTTGCCTGCGCGGTCAGCATGCACGCAGGCCCGGACTTCTCTACAATCGCGTCATGGCAAAAAAGCCGCCCGATCATTCGGGCGGTCCTGCCCATCGAACTGCCCCGACGCTGTCCCCCATTAATGAATCACTGAACCCTCAACCATGAAATCATCCAAAGCGGTTTTCCTGCTGGTGGCGCTGGTCTGCGCTGCCCTGCTGGGCGTTGCCATGTACTTGCAGATCGTCGAAGAAATGCAGCCCTGCCCGCTGTGCGTCATCCAGCGCTACATGTTCGTCCTGGTGGGCGCCTTCGCCCTGATCGGCGCATTGATGCCCGAAGCGGCCCGCCGCGGCAGCGCCGGACTGGGCCTGCTGGCCGCGCTGGGCGGCGCCGGCACGGCGATCTGGCACCTGTATGTGAAGGCGCATCCGGGCGTGTCCTGCACCACCGATCCGCTGGAAACGGCACTGAACCAGCTGCCCACGGCCAAGCTGTGGCCGCAGATGTTCACCGCCGACGGGTTCTGCTCGGCGCCCTGGCCGCCCGTGTTCGGCCTGCAGATCCCCACCTGGTCGCTGATCTGGTTCGGCGTGCTGGCCCTGGTGCTGGCCGTGCAACTGTTCAAGCGCGCCCCGCGCACCACCATCTGGAAGTGATGGAGCCGCTCTCCAGCTATGCCGGCTGCACGCTGGCCACCGTATTGAAGACGGCGCCGCTGGACCCGCTGGAGAACCGCATCCTGCTCTGCCACGCGCTGCGCATCACGCGCGTGCAGCTGATCACGCAATCCGAACGGCGGCTCGATGCCGCTCAATCGGAGGCGCTCACGGCCCTCTATGCCCGTCGCCTGCGCGGCGAGCCGATTGCCTACATCATCGGGCAGCGCGAATTCTATGGACTGGATTTTCGCGTCACGCCGGATGTATTGATCCCCCGCCCCGATACCGAGCTGCTGGTGGAGCTGGCCATGGAAAGATTGCCGCAAGACGCGGCGCTGCTGGACATGGGAACCGGTTCGGGGGCGATTGCCATCGCCATCGCCCATACGCGGCCCGATGCGGTGGTGACGGCACTGGATGCCAGCGCTGCCGCACTGGCCATCGCACGTGAAAACGCCACTGCCAACCAGGTGCGCGTGACGCTGCTGGAAAGCGACTGGTACGCCGCCCTGCCGCGCGATGAACGCTTTGCGGTGATCGCTTCGAACCCGCCTTACATCGTCGCGGGGGATGTGCATCTCTCGCAGGGCGACCTGCGTTTCGAACCGGTCGATGCGCTGACCGATCACGGTGATGGCCTCAGTGACCTGCGCAGCATCATCGACGGCGCACCGGCGCATCTGCTGCCCGGTGGCTGGCTGCTGATGGAACACGGCTATGACCAGGCTGCTGCGGTGCGCGGACTGCTTTCCGGCACCGGCTTCACAGAAGTCCAGAGCTGGCGCGACCTGGCCGGTATCGAACGGGTCAGCGGCGGCCGCCTGGGCTGATCCGCTGACCGCTCCTGAATTTCCTCCTGCTACATCAGGCAGCCCGCTTGCCGCCTCCTTGCGGCGAGTGCGGCTGGCCGCTTGAGGCAGCCGGTTCCAGTTGCGCCAGCAAGCTGGCCTGCTTCTGCATGGCCGCTTTCAGATGGCGTTCCTTCACGTGGCCATAGCCGCGAATCTCTTCCGGAATGCGCGCCACCGCGACGACCTGTTCCAGGTTATCGGGCGTGAGCTGTGCCAGCAGGCGCGACAGGGTGGCGCGGTACGCGGTGATGAGCGCCCGCTCCTGCTTGCGTTCCTCGGTGTAGCCGAAAGGATCGAAGGCCGTGCCACGCAGGAAGCGCAGCTTGGCCAGCACGCCGAAGGCCGGCATCATCCAGCTGCCGAAGGCCTGCTTGCGCAGGTGACCCTGGTCATCGCGCTTGGCCAAGAGCGGCGGGGCCAGGTGGAAGCGCAGCTTGTAATCCCCCTCGAACATGCCCTCGATCTTGGCGCGGAAGGCCGGCTCGGTATAGAGGCGCGCGACTTCGTACTCGTCCTTGTAGGCCATGAGCTTGAAGAGACCGGCCGCCACCGCACGGCTCAGTTTCAGGCCGCGTCCGGCCTCACCCAGCGCGCTCTCGCGGGCACGCACTTCTTCCACGGCATCACGATAACTGCGCGCGTAGGCGGCGTTCTGGTAATCGGTGAGGAAGGCCACACGACGTTCCACCAGTTCTTCCAGGGTCGGCGTGCGCTTGAACTCGATCACCTGCGCCGTCATGCCATTGCGGCCTGCAGCAGCCAGCACGACATCCACATCATGCGCGGCGACGCGGCCCCAGGCGAAGGCCTGCTTGTTGAAATCCACCTGCAGCGCATTGAGTTCGATGGCGCGCATCAGCGCCGCTTCGGACAACGGCACCCAGCCCTTTTGCCAGGCATAGCCGAGCATGAACATGTTGGTCGCGATCGCATCGCCCATGAGCGCCGTGGCGATGCGGCCTGCATCAATGAGTGAAAGATTGTCCCGCCCGCAGGCTTTGGCGATCTCGCCTTCGCTGGAGGCGGTGGGGAATTGCCAGTCAGGATTGCGCACGAAGGCCGCGGTCGGCATCTGCGTCGAATTGACCGCTGCATGGGTGCGCCCCTCGCCCATGCGCGAGAGGGCATCGCGGCCGGCGGTGACGATGACATCACAACCGATCACCAGGTCGGCCATGCCGGTGCCCACGCGGGTGGACTGGATATGCGCCGGGTCTTCGGCCACGCGTACGTGCGACATCACCGGCCCGCCTTTCTGTGCCAGGCCGCTCATGTCCAGCACCGAACAGGCCCGGCCTTCGACGTGCGCCGCCATGGCGATGATCTGGCCGATGGTAATCACGCCCGTGCCGCCCACGCCGGTGACCACGATGCCGTAGGGCTGCGCCAACCCTGGCAGCAGCGGCTGCGGCAGCGTCGGCAAGGCCGGCCCCGATTGCGTCTTGGCGCGTACAGGTTTCTTCAACTGGCCCCCTTCCACCGTCACGAAGCTGGGGCAGAAACCGTTCACGCAGGAATAATCCTTGTTGCAGGAAGACTGGTTGATCTGGCGCTTGCGGCCGAATTCGGTTTCCAGCGGTTCGACTGACAGGCAATTGGACTGCACGCTGCAATCGCCACAGCCTTCGCACACCGCCTCGTTGATGACGGCGCGCTTGGCCGGGTCGGGATAGGCATTGCGTTTGCGGCGGCGACGCTTTTCCGAGGCGCAGGTCTGGTCATAGATCATGGCCGACACACCCGGCTGTTCACGCAGTTCGCGCTGCACGGCATCGAGTTCGCTGCGATGGCGGATGGTCACGCCTTCGGCCCATTGGGTTCCCGCCGGATACTTGTCCGGCTCATCGGTGACCACGATGATGGGCCGCACGTTTTCAGCGGCCAGCTGGCGCGAGATCATGGCCGGATCGAGCGGGCCGTCGAACTCCTGGCCACCGGTCATGGCGACCGCATCGTTGTACAGGATCTTGTACGTGATATTGACCTTCGCCGCGACCGAGGCGCGCACCGCCAGCAAGCCGGAATGGAAGTAGGTGCCGTCACCGAGGTTGGCGAAGACGTGTTTTTCCGTCGTGAACGGCGCCTGTCCGACCCAGGTCACGCCCTCGCCGCCCATGTGGGTGAAGAGGCTGGTCTCGCGGTCCATCCAGGTGACCATGTAATGGCAACCGATACCGGCCAGGCCACGGCTGCCATCGGGCAATTTGGTGGAGGTATTGTGCGGGCAGCCCGAGCAGAAATGCGGCACGCGGTCCTTGTCGGGATCGGGCTTGCTGCTGATGTTGAGGGCCGCTTCCTTGGCTTCGAGATAGGCCACGCGCGTGCGTACGCGCTGCTCCACCGGATGGCCGGCGAAATAGCGCGAGATGCGCGTGGCAATCGCGCGTGCGATCTGCGCCGGGTTCAGTTCATAGGTGGCCGGCAGCAGCCAGTTGCCATGGCCTTCGCGCTGTGAACCGCTCCATTCGCCGGTGTCATCGAATTTGCCGACCACACGGGGACGAACATCGTCGCGCCAGTTGTAGAGTTCTTCCTTTAACTGGTATTCAAGAATCTGGCGCTTCTCTTCGACCACCAGGATCTCATCGAGACCCTGCGCGAATTCACGCACGCCCTCGGCTTCCAGCGGCCAGGTCATGCCGACCTTGTAGAGACGAATGCCGATGTCGGCGGCGACCTGTTCATCGATGCCCAGGTCTTCCAGCGCCTGGCGCGTATCGAGGTAGGACTTGCCGGCGGTGATGATGCCGATGCGCGCACGCGGGCTGTCCCAGATGATGCGGTTCAACTTGTTCGCGCGCGCGTAAGCGAGGGCGGCATACCACTTGTAGTTGATCATGCGCGCTTCCTGGCCCAGCACGGTATCCGGCATGCGGATGTTGAGGCCATCGGGCGGCAGTTCAAAGTCGGGCAGTTCTATCTTCACGCGCTCCGGATCGATCATCACCGACATGCCCGATTCGACCAGGTCGGTCACGCATTTCATCGCCACCCACAAGCCGGTGTAGCGGCTCATGGCCCAGCCATGCAGGCCGTAGTCGAGGTACTCCTGCACCGACGACGGATAGAGCACCGGAATGCCGCAGGCCTTCAGGATGTGCTCGCTCTGGTGCGCGGCGGTGGAGGATTTGGCGGCGTGGTCATCGCCCGCGATCACCAGCACGCCGCCGTGCCTGGAGGTGCCTGCCATGTTGGCGTGCTTGAAGACATCGCCGCAGCGATCCACCCCCGGGCCCTTGCCATACCACAGCGAGAACACGCCATCGTATTGCGCACCCTTGAAGAGATTGACCTGCTGCGTACCCCACACGCTGGTGGCGGCCAGGTCTTCATTCATGCCGGGATGGAATCTGACCTGTTTGGCTTCCAGGTATTTGCGCGCCTTCTCGGCGGTCTGGTCGACCGAGCCCAATGGCGAGCCGCGATAGCCGGTGATGAAGCCGGCGGTGTTGAGGCCTGCGCGCTCATCGTACTGCCGCTGCAGCATCGGCAGGCGGATCAGCGCCTGGATGCCGGTCATGAAGACGCGGCCGCGCTCCAGTGCATATTTGTCGTCCAGGGATACATCGTCCAGCAGCAGGCGTTGCCCGGCGGGTAGGGGTGCGTTCATGTGGTCTCCGTGCCAAAAATCTTGTTTTTGCCTTGCACATGCTCCCGGCAGTCACGGCCTGCACAGGTGTCGCTGTGCGGCTACGCCGATCTGTCGGGAATCGGGAACACCTCAGTCTTGTGAACCGGGTGTCTTCAAGTTGTAGTGTCAAGTTAGCACAAGGGTGACCGGCCCGCTACGCGCGCCGCAGCAGGGTTTCCGGGCTTTTTTGCCTTGCAGGAAACTGTTTCCGCACGTCCTGCGGCATTGCTGGCAATGCGGAGAAGAAAATGCCGGAAAGCGAAAAACAACAACATTTCCGGCTGAAAAAAAAGGCCTGCGGCGGCCCCAAGTGTTACAAGCAAGACGTGAATGTAACAGCCCGTAAAAGCCGTTGGACCAGCTCGGCCGCTGACGTTTAATAGACCTCACTTGAACAGCGATTGATTGGTATCCGTTACTGTGCAAGGTTCCTCCCCTCTAGTGTTGAAAGCACCACTAGCTCGCGGATCCGGCCTCCCCTGTCGGATCCGCTTTTTTTTGCGCTTCTTCCGGACACAAAAAAAGCCGGACGCATGTCCGGCTTTCCTGAGGGCTTGCTTGCAGCGATGTCGTCTTCAGCGATTGGGCGGGAAGTTGGTTTCGCCCGGCAGCAAGGTACTGGCCGGCAAGGCCTCCTGTTGCTTGAGCCGCTCGTAGAGCGGCGTGAAGTCCGGTGCCGTATCGTTGAAGAGCTGCTCGAAATCCTTGATGACGAAATAGGTCTCCTGATAGGTATCGATCTTGTAGAGCGTGCGCATGATGCGCTCCACTTCAAACGGCACGCGGCGCGGCTGGTCGCTGGAGAGGCAGTACTCGACCTCGCCGCCCGAGGACAGGATGCCGGCACCATAGATGCGCAACCCCTCCTTGCCCTGGATCAGCCCGAACTCGATGGTGTACCAGTACAGGCGCGCCAGATAGGCCAGCCCGTCCAGCTTGAGCGCCTTCAAGCCACCCTTGCCATATTCCTGCAGGTGATTGGCGAAGACGGGATTGAACAGCAGCGGCACATGGCCGAAGAAGTCATGGAACAGATCGGGCTCGACGATGTAATCGAACTCGTGCTCTTCACGCAGCCACACCGTGACCGGGAAGCGGCGGTTGGCCAGGTGCTCGAAGAAGGTGTGGTCCGGTACCAGGCCCGGCACGGCGACCAGCTGCCAGCCAGTGGCCTTGAAGAGCGCTTCGGTGGTGCGGTCAAAGCGCGGGATGCCTTGCGAGACATCGAGCGCCTTGAGGCTGTCGATAAAGACATCACAGGCGCGGCCGGGAATCAACTTGGCCTGGCGCTCGTAGAGACGACGCCACAGCGCGTGCTGGGCGGGCGTGTAAGCCTCCCAGTTCTGGGCCACGACGTAGTTGGCGTCGGCCTGGCTGTAGTCACCGCGCAAGGCTCCGCTATCGGACTTGGTGGCGACGGTGGCGAAGAAATCATCGGTGTTGGGATTGGTGCTCATGGCATACCCGTTATCAAAGTGAGGCGCATATTATGCGCTCGCGGCACGGGATGGTCATGTGCGTTCGCGCAAGCGGCGCGTCAGGCAGCAGGCGGTGGCGTACCGTCGTCCTTCTTTCTGGCACCGATGCCGGTCACGCGCGCGCCCCATTTCAGCAGGGCCTTGAAGTTGGCCTTGACGATATAGTCCAACATTGCAACTTGCTCTTCCAGCGCTTCCTGGAACACCGTGGCCGAGTTGGCAGGCTTGATCTTCAGGTAGGCATCGGCCTCGCCATAGTCGCGGTGGATTTCCATGCCGGCCTTCTTGGCGATGTGCATCATCACCTTGTTGGACGAGAGGCAGTGCATGTACAGCGTATCGACATCGGCATTGCGACAGTGCATGGAGGCGCGCATGAACAGGCGCGTGCCCACCCCGAGCCCGCGCGCGGCGGCCGTCACCGACACCCCGAACTCGGCCACCACCGGCTTGATGGTGGCACCGCTGATGCGCGTGCTTTCCTTGGGCGCAAAGGCCAGGTGGCCCACCCCGAGCAGCCGCAGGCGGCGGTCATAAACGCCAAAGACGGTATCGCGCTCGAAGTTGATGCCCTCCACGTAGCGCGTCACCATCTCATCGGAAAGCTTGGAACCGAAGCGCAGCAGGCGATCCTTTTCTTCCAGCGCGAGGAAGTGACGCAGGAGATGACGGCGCGCACGCGGCGAGAGCTCCTTGACGAAGACGTTGGGCTTGTCCTGCTTCTCCTGCTGCGCGGGTGGCAGGTCGGATCGCTGGCCGCGCAAGCGCTGGAGGAGACGGGACAGGGGATGACTCATCGTGACGCTCCCTCAAGCCTGGGCCGGACGATGCCGCTCGACATAAGCCGCAACCTGAGCGGTACGCGCCGCGAGGATGGCCTCGGGAATGCGTTGCGGCTGCGTCTGCTGCTGCGCGATGGCACCGGCATCGATGGCTTGCGCGGCCTGCAGTGCGCCTTCCAGATAAGCCGCCTGCGGGAAGGGCTGCAACTCCAGTCCGGTGCGGCCGCGATGATCGCACTCCGAGGCGCGCAGCATGTCGAGGAAGCGCTGCGGTTTGCGGAAGGCGTCGCAGCGCGCGAAGAACTTGACCAAGGTATCGGGACGCATCTCGAAAGAGCGTCCCACATTGCCATGTTCGCGGGCCGTCATCAGCGCCAGGTCACGGCATTCGCCGGGGACTTTCAGGCGCGTGCAGACGTCTTCGGCCAGGCGTTCGCTGCGCGCTTCATGTCCATGGTGGCGCGGCCAGATCTCGGGCGGCGTGGTGCCTTTGCCGAGGTCGTGCAACAGCGCGGCGAAACGGATCGGCAAAGAAAAATCCTGTGCGGCGGCCCAATCAACCACCAGCATCACATGGACGCCGGTATCGATCTCAGGATGCCATTTCTCCGGTTGCGGTACGCCCCACAACGCAGCGAGCTCCGGCAGGATGCGCTGCAAGGCACCGCAGGCGCGCAAGACCTCGAACATGCGCGAAGGCTTGTGTTCCATCAGGCCGCGCGCCAGTTCCTGCCAGACGCGTTCAGGCACCAGGGCATCGACCTCGCCCTCTTGCACCATGCGCTGCATGAGCGCGTTGGTCTCAGGGGCGACCGTGAAATCGGCGAAGCGCGCCGCAAAACGTGCTACGCGGAGGATGCGGACCGGGTCTTCGACGAAGGCGTCAGAGACATGGCGAAATACACGCGCCTCAAGATCGGCACGACCGTGATAGGGATCGACCAGGGTGCCATCCTCATCCTGCGCAATCGCATTGATGGTGAGGTCACGGCGCGCGAGATCATCTTCCAGCGTCACATCGAGGGCGGCGTGGAAGGCGAAGCCCTTGTAGCCCGGCGCGGTCTTGCGCTCGGTGCGGGCCAGGGCATATTCCTCGTGGGTATCGGGATGGAGGAACACCGGAAAATCCTTGCCGACCGGGCGGAAACCCAGCTCCAGCAACTGCTGCGGCGTGGCCCCCACCACTACGTGGTCGCGGTCTTTCACCGGCAGCCCCAGCAAGCCGTCGCGCACTGCGCCGCCGACGGTGTAGGTCTTCATCGGCTGCGCCTCACTGATGGTCCGGAAGGATTTCCTTCTCGGCCAGCGCCTCGGCGATCCAGCGTGCCACCGCCGGATGCTCGCGCACGCGGTCGGCATAGGCTTGCAGGGCCGGGGCCAGCGGCACCTGGTAGCTGACGAAGCGCATCACCACCGGTGCATAGAAGGCATCGGCAATGGAGAAATCGCCGAAGAGGAATTCATGATGGCCAAATTGCGAGAGGCACTCTTCCCAGATCTCGCACACGCGCGCGATGTCGGCCTGTGCCTCGGCGGTGCGCCCCTTGCCGGGGTAGCGGCCACGGATGTCCATGCTCATGGCGGTGCGCAGGCCGGTGAAACCGGAGTGCATCTCGGCACAGATGCTGCGTGCGATGGCGCGGGCATCGGTGCGCGCCGGCCACAGGTGGCGGTCGGGGAATTGCTCGGCCAGGTATTCGCAGATGGACAGCGAATCCCAGATCGCGATGTCGCCATCGAGCAGCACCGGTACGCGGCCCGAGCCGGTGTAGCGGGCGATCTCGCCGGCGGTCTCGGGCTGGTCCAGCAGCACGCGCACTTCCTTGAAAGGGATGTCGAAGGCCACGGCAGTGACCCACGGGCGCATCGACCACGAGGAGTAATTCTTGTTGGCGATCACCAGGGTGGGCATGTGGCGTCCGGCCTTTTGCAGGGTTTCGGACAAGACCGGATCCAGTTCTGTATCTTGCATGGGAGCTCGTTTCTCGAAGTTCAATGACGCGACGACTGAACCATTCAGCGCCGCGCGGTGCTACGGAAGAAGTCGAATTGCTGTTGCGGGCTGCGCGGCAGGAGATAGCCGGGAACGACGTCCTCCAGCGCGCGCGGCGTGAGCTGCAGCTCGGGGGCGATGGGGCCGTGCAGGACATTGTCCACCTTCATCGAGGCAACGTTGTCGCGACTCATCAGCTTGCCCGGCAGGTGTTCCAGCGCGAAGGCCTGCAGCCAGCCGGCCGCATCGGGCAAGCCGATCACCGGACGCGGATGGCCGCTGTACCAGCCCGACAGGCGTACCAGTTCGCGCAGCGTGTATTGCTTGGGACCGCCCAGTTCGAACACCTTGCCGCCCAGGCGCGGCAAGGCCAGCGCGTTGACGAAAGCCTGTGCCACATCGCCCACGTAGACCGGCTGGAAGCGCGCATCGGGACTGCCCAGCGGGATCATCGGGAACATGCGGTTCAGGCCGGCGAACATGTTGATGAAATTGTCGCCCTCGCCGAACACGACCGAGGGGCGGAAGATGGCCACATCCAGCGCCGGGGAGGCCAGCGCTTCCTGTTCGCCGGCGGCCTTGGAGCGCAGGTACATCGACGGCCCTTGGGCATCGGCGCACAGCGCACTCATGTGCAGGTAGCGCGGCACCCCCTGCTGCACGCAGGCGGCCACGATACGGCGCGGCAGCAGCACGTGCTGGCGCTCGAAATCCGGACCATAAGGAGCACCGCCCCGCGCCGGGCGCGATTGCAGGATGCCGACCAGGTTGATGACCACGTCAGCCTCCGCCACCAGGCGTGCCAGCACGGCATCGTCATGGATGTTGGCCTGGACCACGCTGACCACGGGCGAGACCAGCAGGTGCTTGGCGCGCTCGTAGCGGCGCGTGGGCACCATGACGCGATAGCCGGTGGTGCTGCCCAGCAGTTCGATCAGGCGGGTGCCGATGAAGCCGGAACCGCCGATGACGAGGATCTTCTTGACTGCCATTTGTCTCTCTCCGATTTCCAGTGAGAAGCGCTGGCCGCCGCATCAACTGCGGACGGCGGCCGCGGCGACGGGATCAGGGCAGGTCGGTGGCGACATTGGCATTGGGTGCCACCGTGCCCATGCGCTGCTTCAGGGATTGCGGGCGGTTCTCGAACATGGCCGCATAGTAGGTCGCATTGGACATCACGTTCTTGACATAGCCCCGGGTTTCATTGAAAGGGATGATTTCGGCGAAGATCGCGCCTTCCACCGGTCGCGGCAAGGTCGCGCGCCAGGTGCGCGGACGGCCGGGGCCGGCATTGTAGCCGGCGGTGGCCAGGGTTTCCGATCCTTCCAGGTTGTTCAACACCATGTCCAGGTAGCTGGTGCCCAGCAGCAGGTTGGTGTTGATGTCGTTGACCTGGTCAGCCGTGAATTCGGTCATCCCGATTTTTTTGGCGACGAACTTGGCGGTGGCCGGCATGAGCTGCATCAGGCCGGAAGCGCCCACGTGCGAACGGGCCGACTTGATGAAGCGCGACTCCTGGCGGATCAGGCCATAGACCCAGGCATTCTCCATGCCCAGCGGACGCGTGGCCGCATTCATCTCCGGCAGGTGCGGTGCCGGGAAGCGCTGGGTGAAATCGAACTCGGTCTTGGTGCGGTCGGAGGTGTTGACCATGCGGTCCAGCACGTCGTTCTGGCGTGCGTATTCAGCGGCGGCCAGCAACTGGCGGTCGGTCATGTTGCGCAGTTCCCAGTTCCATTCGCGGATGGCTTCGAAACGCAGGTTCAGCTGGTAGAACTTGAGCGAACGCTTGAAGCCGGCATTCTGCGAATACAGCGCCACTTCACCGGCGCCCGGCGGCGTCGGGCCGGGCGGGATGGTGATCTGCTGGCCCAGCTCTTCCAGCGCCAGCTGGCCATAGAAGCTGAAGTTGGGTGCAATCGATTCGAACAAGCGGCGAGCCGCCTCGTTCTGGCCTTCGGCCTTCAGCGCACGGCCGAGCCAATAGACCCAGGCGGTGTCACTGCGCAGCGGGGCCGGCATGGCTTCGATGGTCTTGCGCACGGTCTTCCAGTCACCGTCGCGCAGGGCCATGCGGACCTTCCATTGCATCGCATCCTGGGTCAGTGGCGCGTCCTTGGCCTTGCGCCAGTAATCCGAGGCTTCCGGTGCCAGCTTGTAGGACGCGGCCAGGGCGATCTGTGCCCAAGCCTGTGCGACTTCCTGCGAGGTCAGGTTGCGGCCGGCATCGTTGAGATAGGTCGCGGCCTGGGAAGGATTGGTCTTGGCGATGCGGCCCAGCGCGATGATATAAAGCTGGTGGTTCGCCGGACCACGGCCCGGCCCCTTGGCCAGCATCAGCGCAGGGCGATCCATCACCTGGGTCACGCTGACGTCGCCGCTGTCGACCAGCACGGCTGCCCGGCGGGCCACGGTGGCATTGCCGTTCTCGGCGGCTTGGCGGATCTGGAACCAGACGTCGGCATCGCTGAACTGGCCATTCTGGGCGAGCGTCGCGATCAGGTCGCTGCAGCCCTGGCCGTAGTCCTTGGGATTGCTCAGCAGGATGCGCGCCTCCTCGGCGACATTGGCGCCCTTGAGTGCGCGCGAGTTCAGGGCAAAGCATTTGACCTGGGTATCGTCATCGAGCACGAACTTGGGATACTGCTCATCGAAGACGGCCCAGTTGCCGGTCTTGCCCAAGGCCAGCAGCCAGTCGTTGCGCAGCCGGTCGACGATGGCTTGGCCGTCCCAGCGTGCCAGGAAATCGCGGATTTCCTGCTCGCTGGCGCTGTAATCGCGCACGCGTGGCTTGAGGCGATAGTAGTCGACATAGGATGCCAGCTCATAGCCCGACAAGCGTGAGGCCAGGTCCTGCGCCAGCGCGGCATTGTCGCTGGCGGCAGCCTGTCGCAAGGCCAGGAAGATATCGTCAGGCGCGGCGTCAGGCGCCACACGCTTCTGGGCGTGGGCAGCAGGGGCAGCGGCAAGCATGGCGCCAGTCGCCAGCGCCAGGGGGAGCGCCAATGAGGCGGCCAGCGCGCGCAGGCGCTGGTTGAACGGATGATTCTTCGGACGCATACTCATGCAAGCTTCTTCATGCAGATTGGTGAAACGGAAAATGAACCCAAGCATAGCACGCGACACGCCCCCGCCAATGACGCAACAGCAGGCGGCCGCCCTTCACAAACAGCGCTTGCGCACCGAGTTGCTGGCGCGCCGCAAGGCCTTGGGCGAGCAGGACAAGATCGCAGCCGATGCCATCATCGGCCAGCGCGTACTGGACTGGTGCGCCACCCACGCCATCCACAGCCTGGCGGTGTACCAGCCGATCCGGCGCGAACCGGATCTGTCTGCGGCCTATAACGCGCTGGCCGCGCGCGGGGTGCACCTGTGCCTGCCGGTGGTGGTCGATAAAGATGCGGCGTTGGAATTCCGCGCCTGGCAGCCCGGCGATCCTCTGCAAAAGGATGGGATGGGCACCCTCGTGCCACCTGCCGGCACGACCGTCGTGCGGCCACAGGCGCTGCTGATTCCTTGCCTGGGTGTCAATACGGCAGGATACCGCCTGGGCTATGGCGGCGGCTTCTATGACCGCACGCTGGCTGCCAGCCCGCGGCCGCTGGCCGTGGGGGTCTGTCACAGCTTCGGGCGGGTCGAATTCGAGGCGCAGGCGCACGATATCCCGCTGGACAGCATCATTTTCGAGGACGTATGAAGAAAAAAAGCCGGACCCAAGTCCGGCTCGCAGAAGCAGCTGCAGTCTACTTCACCAGTTGTTGCCAGATCGCCTCGGTCGGCCCGGCCTGGTTCAGTGAATAAAAATGCAAACCGGGCGCACCGCCTGCCAGCAGGCGCTGGCACAGCTGGGTCACCACATCTTGGCCGAAGGCGCGGATCGATTCCGTATCGTCGCCGTAACTGGCCAGCTTGAGACGGATCCAGCGCGGGATCTCGGTGCCGCACATGTCCGAGAACCGCATCAGCTGCGTGTAGTTGGTGATGGGCATGATGCCCGCGATCACCGGCACGGTGGCACCCAGTTTGGCGGCGTCATCCACGAAGCGGAAGTAGGCGTCGGCATTGTAGAAATACTGGGTGATGGCCGAATTGGCACCGGCCTTCACTTTGCGCGCGAAGTTCTGCACGTCGTCCTGGGGCGAGCGCGCTTGCGGGTGCATCTCGGGATAGGCGGCCACTTCGATGTGGAACCAGTCACCGGTTTCGGCGCGCACGAACTCGACCAGTTCGTTGGCATGGCGGAATTCGCTGGAAGCCTGGTCCATGGCACCGTAGCCGCTGGGCAGGTCGCCACGCAGGGCCACCAGGCGCTTGATGCCTTGGGCACGATAGTCTTCCAGGATGGCGCGCAGGCTGGCGCGCGAGCTGCCGATGCAGGACAGGTGCGGCGCGGCGTCATGGCCTTCACCGATGATTTCCAGCACGGTGTCGCGCGTGCCTTGCTGCGTCGATCCCCCGGCACCGAAGGTTACCGAGAAATATTTTGGCGCCAGCGCCGCCAGCCGGGTGCGGGTGGTACGCAGCTTTTGCGCGCCTTCAGCGGTCTTTGGCGGGAAAAATTCGATACTGAAATTATGTGTACTCATTGATTCGAACCCGATTTCAGCAACAGTGTGGACAGTGCCCAGGACACGATGCTGTAGAGCAGTGCGCCGCCGACCGCAGACCAGAAGCCAGCCACGTGGAAGCCGCCGACCAGTTGCGCCACGACCCAGAACATCAGGCCGTTGATGACCAGGATGAACAAGCCCAGGGTGAGCATGGTCACCGGCAAGGTCAGCACCACCAGCACCGGACGCACGATGGTATTGACGAAGCCCAGGATCAGCGCGGCCAGCAGGGCCGAACCGAAGCTGTCGACCTGCACCGAGTGCATCAGGTAAGGAACGGCCAGCAAGGCCAATGCATTGATGAGCCAGGTGAGCAGCAGGCGCATGGAAAACCTTTCGACCCCGTCAGGGAGTAATGAAGATACCCGTGAAGCTTGCATCACCTCAAGAGGGGGATGCAAGGTCCGCAGGCGGGAGACGATGCTGAGGCTGCCGGGCCGGCCCTCTCCATGCAAGAGAAGGCCGGCGCCAGGCAGGGATCAGTAGCGGTAGTGCTCAGGCTTGTAGGGGCCTTCGACCTTCACGCCGATGTAGGCGGCCTGTTCGGCGGTCAGTTCGCTCAACTGCGCATTGAGTTTCTTCAATTGCAGGCGGGCGACCTTTTCATCCAGGTGCTTGGGCAGCGTGTAGACGCCGACCGGGTAGTCCTTGGTGTTGACGAACAGTTCGATCTGGGCAATGGTCTGGTTGGCGAAGGACGAGCTCATCACGTAGGACGGGTGGCCGGTAGCGCAACCCAGGTTCACCAGGCGACCTTCGGCCAGCAGGATGATGCGCTTGCCGTCCGGGAAGATCACGTGGTCGACCTGCGGCTTGATGTTTTCCCAGGTGTACTGCTTCAGGGCGGCGACTTCGATTTCATTATCGAAGTGACCGATGTTGCAGACGATGGCCTGGTCCTTCATCTTCTTCATGTGCTCATGGGTGATCACATGGTAGTTGCCGGTGGCGGTCACGAAGATGTCGCCATGCTCAGCGGCATAGTCCATGGTGACCACGCGGTAGCCTTCCATGGCGGCCTGCAGGGCACAGATCGGATCGATTTCGGTGACCCACACTTGCGCCGACAGCGCGCGCAGGGCCTGGGCCGAACCCTTGCCGACGTCACCGTAACCGGCCACGATGGCGACCTTGCCGGCGATCATCACGTCGGTGGCGCGCTTGATGCCGTCCACCAGCGATTCGCGGCAGCCGTACAGGTTGTCGAACTTGGACTTGGTGACCGAGTCGTTGACGTTGATGGCCGGGAAGGCCAGCTTGCCTTCCTTGAACATCTGGTACAGGCGGTGCACGCCGGTGGTGGTCTCTTCGGTGACGCCCTTGATTTCCTTGATGCGCTTGGAATACCACTGCGGGTCCTTGGCCAGGTAACGCTTGATGGCGTTGAAGAGGCACACGGCTTCTTCCGAATCCGGCTTGTCCAGCACCGAGATATCGGCCTCGGCACGGGTACCCAGGTGCAGCAGCACGGTGGCGTCGCCGCCATCGTCCAGGATCATGTTGGAATAGCCGCCATCGGTCCATTCGAAGATGCGGTGGGTGTATTCCCAGTATTCATCCAGGGTTTCACCCTTGATGGCGAAGACCGGGGTGCCGTTGGCCGCGATGGCAGCAGCAGCGTGATCCTGGGTCGAGTAGATGTTGCAGGAAGCCCAGCGCACTTGCGCGCCCAGTGCTTCCAGGGTCTGGATCAGCACGGCGGTCTGGATGGTCATGTGCAGCGAACCGGTGATGCGCGCGCCCTTCAGGGGCTGGGAGGCAGCGAATTCCTCGCGGATCGCCATCAGGCCCGGCATTTCGGTTTCGGCGATCTTGATTTCCTTGTGGCCCCAGTCGGCCAGCTTGATGTCTGCGACGATGTAGTCTTGGGTAGGATTGGTGGTCATGGCAATGGCGCTGTTCACGCCCTCCTTTCATGAAAAAGCCAGAAAAAAAGTAACGTGAGCGCGGTTGCCAGGCGACCTGCGCCTGTTCACCGCTTCAAGCCTGGCAGGGTGATAGCCCTGTCGCAACGCTCCTTGCAGCGGTGAGGCATTGTGAGGTTCCAGGTTCCGGACGCAATGCCAACATCGGAACAGTGCACGAATCTTCATTCGCGGGAACAGCATTGTAGCGCGGGTCAGGCGCTAGTCAATCCCCGGAACAGGCGTGTGAATCGGTCTTCACACGCCTTTCAAGCCGGTTTGCAGATGCATTGGCGCTTCATCATGCATGCTGCAAGCCGGCAGTTGCCGGACAGGCTGGCTTACAGGCCAGCCGAGGCGCGCAGGGCGGCGACTTTGTCGGTACGCTCCCAGGTGAATTCCGGCTCTTCGCGGCCGAAGTGGCCATAGGCGGCCGTCTTGGCGTAGATCGGACGCAGCAGGTCCAGCATCTGCACGATGCCCTTGGGGCGCAGGTCGAAGTGCTCCTGCACCAGCTGGGCCAGCTTTTCATCGCTGATCTTGCCGGTACCGAAGGTGGTCACCATGACCGAGGTCGGCTTGGCGATGCCGATGGCGTAGGACACCTGGATCTGGCAACGCTCGGCCAGGCCGGCGGCGACGATGTTCTTGGCCACATAGCGGCCGGCGTAGGCAGCCGAACGGTCGACCTTGGACGGGTCCTTGCCGGAGAAGGCACCGCCACCGTGGGGCGCTGCGCCACCGTAGGTATCGACGATGATCTTGCGCCCGGTCAGGCCGCAGTCTCCCTGCGGGCCGCCGATGACGAAGCGGCCGGTCGGGTTGATCAGGTAGCGGGTGTTCTTGAGCCACTCGGCCGGCAGCACCGGCTTGATGATTTCCTCGATGGCGGCTTCGTGGATGGCCTTCTGCTCCATCTCCGGCGCATGCTGGGTCGACAGCACCACGGTATCGATGGCGACGGGCTTGCCGTCCACATACTTCAGCGTGACCTGGGACTTGGCGTCGGGACGCAGCCAGGGCAGGCGGCCATCCTTGCGCAGTTGCGACTGGCGCTCGACGATGCGGTGCGCGTAGTAGATCGCGGCCGGCATCAGTTCCGGGGTTTCGTTGCAGGCGTAGCCGAACATCAGGCCTTGGTCGCCGGCGCCTTGCTCCAGGTCAACACCGCGGCCTTCATCAACACCTTGGGCGATGTCGGGGGATTGCTTGTCGTAGGCGACCAGCACGGCGCAGCTCTTGTGGTCGATGCCGAAGTCGGCGTTGTCGTAGCCGATGCGCTTGATGGTTTCGCGGGCAACGTCGATGTAATCGATGTTGGCGCGGGTGGTGATTTCACCGGCCAGCACCACCAGACCGGTGTTGCACAGGGTTTCGGCGGCCACACGGGAGTGGGGATCCTGGGTGAAGATGGCATCCAGAATGGCATCTGAGATCTGGTCGGCGACCTTGTCGGGATGACCTTCGGAGACGGATTCGGAAGTGAAGAGATATTCGTTGGACATGCAAGCCTCGAACTGAAAACGATTTAGCGAAATGTCGCGGCCCATCGTTAGTCGTGCCTGCGACGCTTTAGCGATATTTGTACCCCGTCTCGCAAGTTGTCATTAACTCGACGGCTTGTGCTATTTTACGCCTCTTGCATTTTTCTGCAATTTGACGGCGGATTAAGTCCGCCTTTTTGTTATCGGCAAGTATGCTCGTTTCTTTATTCCGCCTGCTCTCTTTCCTGCCGTTGCCGGCCTTGCATGCCTTGGGCGTAGCGGTGGGTTGGCTGGTTTTCCTGCTTTCGCCCTCCTATCGCCGCCGCCTGACTGACAACATCACGCTGGCCGGCCATCGCGGCAGTCTCTGGAAATCGGTCGGCGAAGCTGGCAAGGGCATGTTCGAGCTGCCCTTCATCTGGTGCGCAAGTCCGCAACGGGTGCTGCGCACGGCACGCATCGTCAACTGGGACCTGGTGCAACAGGCGCTGGACGCCAAGGCCGGCATCGTCTTCCTGACGCCGCACCTGGGCTGTTTCGAGATTTCAGCGCAATCGGTGGCGCGCCATGACAGCCTGAGCGTGCTGTACCGCCCGCCGCGCAAGGCCGCGCTCAAGCCCTTGATCGAAGGCGCCCGCGCCCGCGCCAACCTGCACCTGGCACCGGCCAACCTGTCGGGCGTGCGCATCCTGCTCAAGGCCCTGAAGAACGGCCAGGCCATCGGCCTGCTGCCGGACCAGGTACCGCAGAACGGCGAAGGCGTGTGGGCGGATTTCTTCGGCAAGCCGGCCTATACCATGACCCTGCCGGCCAAACTGCAACAGATGAGCGGCGCGCCCATCATCCTGGCCTACGCCGAGCGCCTTTCTTGGGGCCGCGGTTATGCAATCCATTTCGTGCCCTTCGAGGGCGAACTCGGCCAGACGCCCGAGCAACAGGCCCGTGCCATCAATGCCGCCATGGAAAAGCTGATCGCCCGCTGCCCGGCGCAGTACATCTGGAGCTACAACCGCTACAAGACGCCGCCAGGCGTGACCCCGCCGGGAGCGGCGCAATGAAAGCCCTGATCGGGCTGATGTGGCTGCTGCACTGGCTGCCGCTGCCCATCCTGGGGCGGCTGGGCGAGGCGCTGGGCTGGCTGCTCTATATCTATATGCGTCCGCGTCGCCGCATCACCCTGATCAACCTGCGCCTGTGCTTTCCTGAAAAAACGGAACAGGAACGCCGCCTGCTGGCCCGGCGCCACTTCCAGGCCTATGCCCGCAGCGCCCTGGAGCGCGGCATTTTGTGGTGGGCACCGGAGTCTCGCCTGAAGCGCCTGATCCAGGTCGAACCCGGCATTCCCTTCGAGACGCTCAGCCGCGGCCCGACCATCCTGCTGTGCCCCCATTTCGTCTGCCTGGAAATCCCCGGCATCGCGCTGGTGCTCAATTCGGACTATTCAGTCTGCACCATCTACGCCCGCCAGCAGAACGAAGTGGTGGACCAGGCCTTGCTCAAGGGCCGCTCGCGCTTCCGCCCGGTGACGCTGCTGGCGCGCGAGAAAGGCGTCAAGCCCATCATTCGCGCCATGCGCGAAGGACTGCCCTTCATCATGCTGCCCGATATGGATTTCGGCACGCGCGATGCGGAATTCGTCCCCTTCTTCGGCGTGCCTGCGGCCACCCTCACCGCCACCGCCCGCATCGCGGCGGCCACCGGGGCGTCCGTGGTACCGGTCATCACCACCTTCCTGCCCGGCTATCGCGGCTGGAAGACTACCTTCTATCCAGCCTGGGAAAATTATCCGGGCGACGATATCGTGGCCGCCACCCGCCGCATGAATGCCTTCATCGAAGAGCGTGTACTGGAAGCCCCGGCCGAATATTTCTGGGCGCACAAGCGTTTCAAGAATCGCCCCCCGGGCGAACCGGACTTCTATCGCAAGGGCCAGCACTGACGCTGGCAGCACCGACCACCCCGCCGCCCTTTGAATCGGGCGCAGCGTACTTATAATGATGTGATGAAAATCAAATTTACCAAGATGCACGGTGCCGGCAACGACTTTGTCGTCCTTGATGCCGTCAATCAAGCCATCTCGCTCACGCCTGGCCAGTGGAAGTTCATCGCGGATCGCCGCTTCGGCATCGGCGCCGACCAGATGCTGGTGGTGGAAAAGGCGCAAGGCGCCGGGGTCGATTTCCGTTATCGCATCTACAACGCCGATGGCGGCGAAGTCGAGCAATGCGGCAATGGCGCCCGTGCCTTCGTGCGCTTCGTCACCGAAAAGGGTCTCACCGAGAAGCGCGCGATCCGCGTGGAAACCATGTCCGGTGTGATCGAGCCGCGCCTGGAAGACGACGGCCAGATCACCGTGGACATGGGCGCGCCCATCCTCACGCCCGCCGACGTCCCCTTCGACAGCCGCAACCTGCAGCATCGCAGCGAGGCTGAAGACACGCTCTGGCCACTGGACGTGGCCGGCAAGACCACCTGGATCTCGGTGGTGTCGATGGGCAATCCGCACGCGGTGCAGGTGGTGGAGGACAGCGAAGCCGCCCCGGTGCTGGTGGACGGGCCGTTGATCGAGCACCATGAACGCTTTCCCAAGCGGGTCAATGCCGGCTTCATGCAGGTGGTGGACCGCCACCACATCAACCTGCGCGTCTATGAACGCGGCGCAGGCGAAACCCTGGCCTGCGGCACCGGTGCCTGTGCGGCCGTGGTCGCTGGCATCCGCCGCGGCCTGCTGGATTCGCCGGTAGCGGTCCAGACCCACGGCGGCGTCCTCAACATCGCCTGGGCCGGTCCGGGCGAGGCAGTGATGATGACCGGGCCCGCCGTGACCGTCTTCGAAGGCGAGATTGACGTGCCTGACGCACTTTGATCGCCTTGCCTCCCTGCAACGAAAAAGCGGCTTGCTGAACCATCATCAGCAAGCCGCTTTTCATTTCACGCCCACGCGCGGGCTGGCCGGCTCAGGCCGCCAGGTCTTGCGCTTCGGCTTCCTCGTCATCCTGAGACTGTGGCAGGACGGTCTTCAAGCGATACAGGCGCTGGCGATAGTTGCCTTCCGGACCGCTGGGCCCGCAATCCATGTCTTCGAAGAGGCGTCCGATACGGTTGAGCGCACCGCGCTGCTCGCCGGTTTCCACCATGATGAGCCGCCGCTTGCTGCGTGCGTACTGGCTGCGGATGTCGACCATCAGGCAATGCCCGCAATCGGCCTGTTTCAAGTCGATCAACAAGGCTTCTGGCCGGGTCAGGCCAAACAGCATGGCCAGCTCGATGCGGGCCGCCAGGAACGGATGGGCATTGACCTGCTCACGGCTCATCTGCGCGCGCGCCTGCACGGCCCAGGCCGCAGCTTGCGGGCGGTCGGCCACCTTGTCGAGCAGCGCTTGCGCCTGCTGCGCCCCTTGGGTCGCGGCCTTCTGCAGCCAGTACAGCGCGCGCACGTCGTTGGCGGGATCGTCGCGCCGGTTGCGCCATGCGCCCACGCCGCACTCCACCTGCGCCTCCACATGCCCCATCTCGGCGGCACGCTCCAGGTAATGCTGCACATCCGCAAGATTGCGCTGTGAAAACTCAGGTTTCAGATAGATGCGGGAGAGCACGTACCAAGCCGCGGCCATCCCCTGCTCTCCTGCCAGGGTCAGCCAGCGGATGGCCTTCTTGTAATTGGCCGAACCTTGCCCGGCGAAACGCCGCTCACCCGAGGCATCGACCCGACCGTACAACAGGCCCAGGGCCAGTTGCGCATCGCGGTCGCAGGCCAGGGATGCCAGCTCCAACAATTGCTGGGCCTGCTGCAGGTCAGGACGCCTGTCAGCCAGATGTACCTCGCCCAGGCGGCGCAGCAATTGGATGTTTTGCGCTCCCAGGGCGGACGCCAAGGCCTCTGAGGGCCCATTGAGCTGAGCCTGGAGCTGGTCATGCTGGCGCAGCATGGCGTCGGCCAGGGGCTGGGCGCGCTCGCGGAACACCGCGAAGTCCGACTGGCGCCAGGCGCTGTCGGCCAGCGCATGCTGGGCCTGCTCGATGCCGGCATCGGCGGCTTTCCGTGTCCAGTGCTGCAATTGCTCCGGCTGCACCGGCACTGCTGCCTGCGGCTCAGCGGCCGCCTGCGGCGCTCCTGCTGCCGGCGCGATCATGCGTTCGCCCTGGCGCGCCAGCAGCCACTGCGCATCCGCATCGCCCTCGGCCGCCACGGCCTCCAGCGCGCGCAAGGCGCGGCTCTTCTGTTGAGCACTGGCCGCCGCAGCGCCTGCCGGATGCTCCAGCACCAGGCGGGCCAGCGTGAGGCCCGCACGCATGGAACCATCCTCAAACGCCCGCTCATACCACTGGGCCGCTTCATGCGGCCGGGCCAACTGGCTTATCACTTCATACGGAATATGCTGCGCCATGAGCTTCCACGCATCGGCCTGCCCCTGGCGCGCCGCCCGCTCCAGCCAGTGGAATGCGGTGCCCGGACTTTGCGGCAGTCCATTGCCCCCAAACAGGTAGCGCTGGCCCAGGTTCAGTTGCGCCTGGGCATCTCCGGCACGTGCTGCGCGGATGATTGCAAGATCCTCGCGATTGGCCATCCAGCCTCCACATCAGGTCAGAAAGCCAAAATTATGCCCCACAATCGACATTTTTTTAAAAAACCATCGAAAACAATCGAAACGCATCTTTTTAACAACAAGGTGGCTGGCGAGACGGGACGGATCAAGTTTTGGGGTGCAATGCCGTTAATGAGTGACAAGCTGCAAGCCAAAATTTGCCTGTCAGGCATTAACGGGCAGGAAAGCGTTTGAAAAAAACAACACTACGCCAGCGGTTTGACGCTTTCAACCAAAATTCCGCCTTCCACGTGACCAATCTGCGGCCACGCCAAATGAGAACCCTTAATGTCTCACCATCCGACCAGAAGTACGGATCCTCAAGACTATTTTTATAGAAGGATGTCAAATGAAAAAATCTCTGCTGGCACTGGCCGTCCTCGGCGCGTTCGCAGGTGCTGCTCAAGCACAAAGCTCCGTTACTATCTACGGTATCGTTGATACCGGCATCACCTACACCTCCAAGGCACAGACCACCAACGTTCCCGGCCAAACCGGCATCAACACCGGCAGCAAGTTCGCTGTGAACTCGGGCGTGATCCAAGGTTCGCGTATCGGCTTCAAGGGCGTTGAAGATCTGGGCGGCGGCCTGTCGGCTGTGTTCCAACTGGAAACCGGCTTCAACAACGACAACGGCGCTCTGAACGGTCAAGATGGCACCGCTGGTACCACCAACCTGTTCCGCCGCAAGTCGGTCGTTGGTCTGGCTGGTGGCTTCGGCACCGTGCTGGTCGGTCGTCAAACCGACTTCGCTGACACCATCTCCGCTTACACCGCCGTCAACGACTTCGGTGGCGTGGTCTCCGCCTCGGGTTCGGGCCTGAACCGCCTGCAAGGTGTTCGTACCAACAACTCGATCAGCTACACCACCAACAGCCTGAGCGGCTTCACTGGTAACCTGATGTACGGCTTCGGCGAAACCGCTGGCAAGACCTCCGCTGGTCAAGCCTTCGGCATCGGCGGCAAGTACGACAACGGTCCTCTGGGTCTGGGTATCAACTACTACCAGTCCAAGCAAGGCCCGACTCCTGCTGACACTTCGCTGATCTCCTCGGCTGCTGCTCTGAGCACCGCCGCTGGCGCTGCCAACGCAGGTCAAAGCGCACTGAAGTCCCTGAACGTTGTGGCTTCCTACCAGTTCGGCCCGGCCCGCGTGTACGGTAACTACTCGCGCGTCAAGCAAGACCTGAACACCGCTGCCAACACCGGCCTGACCGCTACCGGCGTGACCCGCGTGACCGCTGCTACCCTGGGTCTGGCGAAGAAGGCTGACATGTACGAAATCGGTACCGCCTACTCCCTGTCCCCGTCCCTGAAGCTGCTGGCTGCTGTTGAATACACCCGCGCTGACTTCGACGGTCTGAGCGGCAAGGGCAAGCTGACCCAATACAACCTGGGTGCTGACTACTGGCTGTCCAAGCGTACCGACCTGTACGCCTTCGTGTCGAACCTGCGTGCCAAGGACATGAAGAACCCCGGCGTGTTCAACAGCGAAACCACCGGCAACGATGCCAGCCAAACCGCTGTCACCGTTGGCGTTCGTCACAAGTTCTAATTCATGGACCTGAAGCCGGTGTGAATACATCGGTTTCAACCTGAGTTGAACCTGAGCCGTACCGAAAGAGGCCTGCATGAGCAATCATGCAGGCCTCTTTCTTTTTTGCCTTCGCCCACCTTGTCAGCCCGGGCAAGCCCCTCCCGCCAGTGCCGATGATTGTCAGTGTGTCCGATAGCGAGGATAATCTCGCGATACTTCCGGTGCGCTCCTCCCCGCGCGCCACCGGCACTCCAACACAGACCCCGCGACGATGACCACCGAACTGGATTCCAGCCTGATTGCCGACTACCTGCTCGACCACCCTCATTTCTTCGAGGAGCATGCCGAACTGCTTTCGACGGTCAAGCTGACCAGCCCCGTGATGGGCCGCGCCGTGTCGCTGCAGGAACGCCAGATGGAAATCCTGCGCGAGAAGATCCGCGTGCAGGAACTGCGCATGGCCGACCTCATGCGCATCGCCCAGGAAAACGACGAGATCACCAGCAAGTTCCAGGCATGGAGCCGCGCCCTGCTCCTGACCCGCGATGCCGCGGACCTGCCGCGCGTGCTGGTAGACCGGCTGCAGGAAATCTTCCACGTCCCGCAAGTGACGGTCCGCCTGTGGAACCTGGGCCCCGCGCACGCCAGCCATTGGGCCACGCAGGAAGTCTCGGATGATGCACGCATCTTCGCCAATGGCTTGTCGGCGCCCTTCTGCGGCCCCAACAAGGATTTCGAAGCGGCCGGCTGGCTGGAGGACGCCGCCTCCGTAAAATCGGTCGCCATGCTGCCGCTGCGCGTGGGCGCAGCGCCCGAAGCCTTCGGCCTGCTGGTCCTGGGCTCGCCCGATCCCAGCCGCTTCACCGCCGACATGGGCACCGATTTCCTGACCCGCATCGGCGAAACCGGCAGCGCCGCCCTGGCCTGCCTGCTGCGCTGAGCGCGGCGGCCAGCGCCGAGGAGTCACCGCATGGATGACACAACGGTGCCGGCTGCGTCCCTGATCGGACAGTATCTTTCCTTCCTGCGCAGCCAGCGCAAGCTATCGCCGCATACGCTGGACGGCTATGCGCGCGACCTGCAAGAGCTGCGCGCCCTGCTGGCGCCCAACGACTCGGAGCAGGACGCCGGTGAACCTGCCCTGCAGCACGTCACCCAGGCCCAGATCCGCAAATGCGCTGCCCGCCTGCATGCCCGCGGCCTCAATGCGCGTTCCATCTCGCGCAAGCTGTCGGCCTGGCGCGGCCTGTTCGCCTGGCTCGCGCTGGAACAGGCGATGCCGGCCAATCCGGTCGATGGCGTCAAACCACCCAAGAAAAGCAAACCCCTGCCCAAGGCCTTGCCGGCCGATGAGGCCATCCGCCTGGTCTCCCAGGCCGATCCGGCGCGCGATCCAGACTCAACCTTGGCGGCCTGCAACCGGGCCATGTTCGAGCTGCTGTATTCGAGTGGGTTGCGGGTCTCGGAACTGGTGGGCATTGATGTCACGGATGTACGCGAAGGCCCCTACGAATCAGCCGGCTGGATCGACCTGGACGAGGCCGAAGTCACCGTCACCGGCAAGGGTGGCAAGAAGCGCAAGGTCCCGGTGGGCCAGGCAGCCTTGCAGGCTACCCGCGACTGGCTGCCCTTGCGCGCCGGACTGGTCAAGGCCGACCGTGGGACCGATGGTCACGCGCTGTTTCTCAATGAACGCGGCGCGCGCATGTCGCCCCGGGTGACGCAGCTGCGGCTCAAGGCCCATGGCAAGGGGGTAGAGATGCCTGCTGACGTGCATCCCCACATGCTGCGCCATTCGTTCGCATCTCACGTGCTGCAAAGTTCCGGCGACCTGCGGGCGGTGCAGGAAATGCTGGGCCACGCCTCCATCACCGCTACCCAGGTCTACACCGCGCTGGACTTCCAGCGCTTGGCCCAGGTCTATGACCAGGCCCATCCACGGGCCCGCAAGGGCGGCGGCAAGTAACTGCCGGCCGGCTGGCGGCCGCGCCTTCGCGAGCGCCGGGCCGTGATCGGATAAAATGGAGGCTTCCGCACGCCACGTGCTACCGAACCGTTGGCCAGTCCCGCTGGCCCAGCACACTCGCCCATGCCGACCATGAAAGCCAAAGCCGCCGAATCCTCTCCCGCCAGCACTGCCGCCCAGGCTGCGACGGTGACCGCGCTGGCCGAGGCACAACTGCGCGAGGCCGGCGTACGCGTGACGCAGGCCCGCGTCAATGTCCTGGGTGCCCTGCTGGAAACCCGCAGCGCGGCATCCCACCAGGATATCCAGGATCGCTTTGCCGACATGGACCGGGTCACGCTCTACCGTGCCCTGGATTGCCTGACCGAAGCCGGCCTGGCGCACAAGATCTCCAGCGACGACCGCATCTTCCGCTACAGCGCCGGTGCCGATCACGCCGAACATGGCCTGCACGACCATGCCCAAGGCAAGCAGCACCAGCACGGCCACTTCAAGTGCACCCGCTGCAACCGCGTGTTCTGCCTGGATGCCAGCGATGGCACCGACTTCCTGGCGACCGTCCTGCCCGACGCCGACCGTCACCGCTCCACCGCCGCGCAGTTGCAATCGGCCTTGCGCAAGACCCTGGGCAAAGGCTTCCAGAGCCACGAAGTGGAACTGACCATCAAGGGTTGGTGCGCCGACTGCGCCGACTGACTTTGGGCAGATCCCTTCAGCTCAGCGCGCGGCCCCCAGCGCCGCAAGCCGTCGTGGCAACTGCCGCACTGAACGAACCTTCACATCGACAAAACCCGGCAAGCGACTCAATGCGCGTTGGCCGCCCATGTGCCCGAGCAGCGCCTGGCTACCGCGCAGATACTGCGTGACCCAGGCCGTGCGCACGCCCAGCTCCCGCGCGCTCTTGAGGTTATCGACCGTATCCTCGACCAGGATGCAGCGGCGCGGCGCCACCTTGTGGCGCGCCAGCAGCTTGCGCAGCATGATGCGCGAAGGCTTGGGACGCAGCTGGCGATGCACGTGCATGGACTCGATGGAGATGTGATGCGAGAAATGCCGGTGCAGCCCCAGGTGCCGCACCAGCTCACGGGAATAACGGCGCGGTGCGTTGGTGAGCAGGATCTTCTGCCCCGGCAACTGCGACAGCCAGCGCCCGATGCCGCGCTCTGCACGCACCATGCCCGGCAGATCATCGAACAGATGCGCTTCATGCAGGAATTCATCCACCCCCAGCCCGTGGTGGCGCACCAGCCCCAGCAGGGTGGCGCCGTAGAGCTTCCAGTAGTGCCGCCGCAGGTAATTGACCGCTGCTTCGTCGCTGGGCTGGCCATCGTTGTCCAGCACGCGCTTGATGATGCGGTTCATGTTGGTGTTGATGGCCGGGAAGATCGCGTGCGAGGCGTTGTGCAGGGTATTGTCGAGATCGAACAGCCAGAGCGGTGTAGTATTGGACGCCATAAAAAGACCGGCGCGCCGCCGTCACCGGGGCGCACCTTCAGCAAGCTAGGAAAGAAAGGCCAGCAGTGACCGGATTGATGCAACGCTTGATTATAGTGAGTTTGACCTGGCTGTCCTGCCTGAACTTGCTCTCCCCCGCCCGCGCTGCCACGCCAACCGATGCGGCCCCGCCGGCGCCACCGCGCGGCGCCCTTTACCAGGTCTCCGACGGCCGCCATACCTTGCTGCTGTTTGGCACGATCCACGTCGGCGCTCCCGACTTCTATCCGCTGGAACCGAAGCTGCAACAAGCCCTGGCCGTGGCGCCCGCACTGGCGCTGGAACTGGACCCGCAGAACAGCGCCGCCATGCAGAGCGCCGTACAGCGCTACGCGGTCTATCCTGCCGGACAACAGTTGCTGGACCAACTCGACCCGGCACTGCGCGAACGGACCCGGACCACGCTGCAGCGTTTCGGCATGACGCCGCACAACGTGCAGCAACTGCGCCCCTGGATGCTGGCCATGGCCCTGACCGTGCAGGAATACGTACGTCACGGCTATCGCACCGACCTGGCCGTGGACAGCCATCTGGCGGCAACCGTCCGTGCACATGGCGGCAAGGTGATTGAACTGGAAAGCGCCGACCGCCAGATGGGCCTGTTCAGCAAGCTCACGCCGGCACAGCAGGCGCAATTCCTCTCCGATACCCTGCAGGAGCTGGACGATGCCGACCTCACCCGCAAGCTGGACCGCCTGGTCGCCGCCTGGCGCCGCGCCGACAGCGCCGACTTCGCTGCCGCCTTGCAGGAGATGCAGCAGGATGACAGTTTCGCCAGCCGCTTTGCAGTGCAAACCCTGCTGCGCGAGCGCAACCCCGGCCTGGCGGCGGGCATTGCAGGACTGCTGCGCCAGCAGGACAAGGCCGTGGCGGCCATCGGCATCCTGCATCTGGTCGGGCCGGGCAGCGTGCCGGTCCTGCTGGAAAAGCAGGGCTTGCAGGTGCGGCAACTTTACTGAATCCGTCCGGCCGCGACGCATCAAAGGCGCGGCAATGCGCTGTGCACAAAAAAAGGGATGAGCACGCTCATCCCTTTTTGCATGACCGGAGCCCTGCAGCGATCAGTGCGAACGGATCATGGTCCCGAAGGCCTGCTCGGTCAGCACTTCCAGCAGCAGCGAATGCTCGATGCGGCCGTCGATGATGTGGACCGTGTTCACGCCCGACTTGGCCGCATCCAGGGCCGAGGAGATCTTGGGCAGCATGCCGCCGGAGATGGTGCCGTCGGCGAACATCTCATCGATCTCGCGCGCCGACAGGTCGGTCAGCAGGTTGCCGGCCTTGTCCTGGACACCGGCGATGTTGGTCATCATGATCAGCTTTTCGGCGTGCAGGATCTCGGCGATCTTGCCGGCCACCACGTCGGCATTGATGTTGTAGGCCTGGCCATCGTCACCGAAACCGATCGGCGAGATGATGGGGATGAAGGCATCGTCCTGCAGCGCCTTGACCACAGCCGGGTTGATGGCGTCGATCTCGCCGACGTAACCGATGTCGAGGAATTGACCGGGATGCTCCTTGTCCGGCATCTGCATCTTGCGCGCGCGGATCAGGCCGCCGTCCTTGCCGGTCAGGCCCACCGCCTGGCCGCCGTAGTGATTGATCAGCATCACGATGTCCTGCTGCACTTCACCGCCCAGCACCCATTCCACCACTTCCATGGTTTCTTCATCGGTAATGCGCATGCCCTGCACGAAGGTCCCCTGCTTGCCGATCTTCTTGAGCGCCGCATCGATCTGCGGGCCGCCGCCGTGGACCACCACCGGGTTCATGCCGACCAGCTTCAACAGGATCACGTCGCGGGCGAAGCCGTGCTTGAGGCTTTCTTCGGTCATCGCATTGCCGCCGTACTTGACCACGATGGTCTTGCCGTGGAATTTGCGGATATACGGCAGCGCCTCGGCCAGGATTTCGGCTTTGATCTGGGGAGCTACGTTGGTGAGGTCGGTGGTCATGGCAATGTCCTGTCGATGCGATGAGGAAAAAGTGATGGGGTGATGCGGTTAGGGACGCGATTTTACATGGAAAGCCGCTTGCCTTCGCACTGCAACATGCGGCGTGTCCTATCCAGACAACGCCGCCGCGCTCAGGCGCTGCAGGCGCGGATTTCCTGATCCGGGAAGGCGCTCTTGATGTTCTCCAGCGCGGTGCGGGCTTCCGGGCTCAGATCGCGCAGCTGGAACACCTGCTTGCCGGCCCCCGAGCGGCGCGCAATGATGCGGGCGCTGCGCACCCCGCGCGAGATCAGCTGGCCCACATAGGCCTTGGCCGCCTCCTCGGTGCGGAAAATGCCCAGCGAGACACCCGAACGCAGCGCCGGATTGGGGAAACTGTCAGGAATGACATAGAAATCGCCGATGCCCAGCCGGCGCAGCTCGGCAACGCGGCGCTCGGCGCCCTCGCGGCCATCCTGGGGCGGGATGTAGACCATGTGGCTGGTCACGTCCTGGGTCAGCTTCTGGACCACCTTGTCACCCAGCTTGAGGCCGGCCAGCTGGTCCGAAAAGCGGCGCGCATCGGCGGCAGTGAAGTTGCCGACCTCAGTACAGGAAGGGGTGACCGTGGCGACCTGCGCAGCCGCAGGCTGGGCCGGGGACGCCGTGGCGGGGGTTGCCGCCGGGGCGGCAGCGGCAGGCGCTGCGGCCGCCGTCGCAGGGTCGGCAGCGGACGCCTGCGTCGTCGCCGGCTGCGCGCGCAGTTGCGACGCCAGTTTCTCGCTGTTGGCCGGCAGCACGCTCAGCAGTTCCGGGCGCAATTGCTCAGCCAGGCGCTGCGGCTCGCGCCGTTCGGAGGCGTTGGCACCGAAATAGCCGCGCGACATCCCGAACAGGACCACGTTACCTACCAGCAACAGCCAAAAAAGCAGTTTCAGCTTCATCCGCGCCCAGTCTTCCTTGCCCTGATTGATTTGCTTGTCTGCATGGACAAGCGCTCAGCGTCCATGGTTCATACCCGCATGGTGGCCATATGAAGGCCTATGAGCACCAGATTATCCACTTTTTCCAGCGGCGTCTCGCCCGCTGCGAGGTAGGGCGCCAGCAGCAACCCGGCACCTCCGGCCAGCAGGCAGCGCAGTTGAGCGTGCGGACGCAGGCGCCGCCGTTCGGCCAGCGCATGCTCGATGGCGCCGACCTGGGCCGCGATGCAGCCGGCGACGATGGCATCGACGGTATTGTCCGCAAACATCCGTTCGGGCGGCGCAGCGCCATCGATGCGGGGCAACTGGGCCGTATTCAAGGCCAGCGAAGTGGCCATGGTGCCGAAGCCCGGCAGGATCATGCCGCCCTCGAAGCAGCCGTCGGCGCTGACCACATCGATGGTGGTGGCCGTGCCGCAGGTGGCCACCAGCAGTTCCTGATCCGGAAACAGCGCCCGCGCACCGATGGCCGCAGCAAAGCGGTCGCAGCCCAGCTGGCCGGGATGGCGATAGCCATTGCGCACGCCGGCCCGCTCGGCAGTGGAAGCGAACCATTCGACGATCACGCGCGGCCCGAAGACATCGTGGAAGAGGGCCTGCAGGCTCTCGCGCAGGGCCGGGCCGGCGACGTTGGAGACGCAAACCTGCAGCGCTTCATCAGCAGCAGCCTGGCTGGCCAGTCCGGTCCAGTCCTGGGCCAGCGCCTCCACCTGGGCACGTTCCACTGCGCCTTGCTGCTGCCAGCGCGGCAGCGTACTCCGATCCGCATCGGCCACGACCGCCCACTTGATGCGGGTATTGCCGGCGTCGACCAGGAGCCTCATGCGTCTTGCAAGCGCAAGGAGACATCCCCGGCCAGGATTTCGACCTGTCCGCCCTCGGTGTCCATCAGGAATCGGCCCATCATGTCCACGCCCACCGCGGTGCCTTCCTGCAGCACGCGGCCATTCTCGACGATCTTGACGGCCTGCCCCGCATAGGCGTGGAAGGCTTCCCAGCGCTTGACGAAGGCCCCGAACCCGCGCGCCTCGAACTCTTCCAATACCCCTGCCAGCGCGCTGGCGATGATGGCCAGCACGGTTTCGCGCGGCGCCTTCTGCAATTCTGGCGCGGCACCGACGGCGCGCTGCAGTTCATCTTCCAGCCCCGGCGGGACCGCCAGGTTCAGTCCGATGCCGATCACGGCCCAGGTGCCATCGCCCTGGCGGCCATCGGCAGCGGTCTCGATCAGGATACCGGCCAGCTTGGCGCCCTCGCGCAAGACGTCATTGGGCCACTTCAGTTGCGGCCGGATGCCGAACACTTCCAGCGCCTCGGCCAGCGCCACGCCCACGGCCAGCGGCAAGCCCAGCAGCGCATGCATGGGACGCTGCAGGCGCCAGGCCAGCGAAAAGGTCAGGGAATCTTCCGGGGCGGCGCGCCAGGGACGGCCGGCGCGGCCACGGCCGGCGGTCTGGCGGTCAGCCACCAGCAGCAACGGGCGCTGCAGGGACGACAGGCGCTGCATCAGGTCGACATTGGTGGAACCGGTCTCGGCCACGGCTTCGACATCGATGCGTTGCTGGCCAGTGGGATCGGATCCGGCCAGGAGCATGCCGATGCGCTCGGGACGCACCAGCGGCGCCGATTCAGGCTCGGCAGGCATGGGAAAGGTCAGTGTCATGCGCGCATTGTAACGGCAGAGCGCGCCTGCGCGGGGTGCCTGGCACGCTGCAATGGTAAAGACGGCAGCCAGCCGGCGCCGCCTGGCCCGAAATCGGTTACCCTCTGGCCCATGCCCGTGCCACCCGATTCCCGCTCCGAGCCTCCCGCTACCCCGGCCAGCGCGCCGGCAGCCTCGTCGTTCGCGCGCGTGAGCCTGCTGGTCTATACGCTGCTGATCGTCTACGCCAGCTGGTATCCCTTCTCCGGCTGGCGCGACATGGGGCTCAAGCCCTTCGATTACCTGGGCGCGCGCCTGCCTTACTACTGGACCGTGTTCGACGTCTGGACCAACGTCGCCGGCTACGTGCCGCTGGGCCTGCTGCTGGTGCTGGCCCTGCATCCGCGCCTGCGTCCCTGGTGGGCAGTATGGCCGGCCACGCTGGCCGGTGTGCTGCTGTCGGCCTGCATGGAGGCGGTGCAGACCTACCTGCCCACGCGCGTGCCCTCCAATCTCGACCTGCTGACCAATTCGCTGGGCGTGGCCCTGGGAGCCTTGCTGGGTGCGGCCTGCAGCCGTACCTTCCTGCAGGATAGCCGCCTCCTGATGCTGCGCCGGCGTTGGTTCTCAGGCGCGGCCGGCCGCGGGCTGGTGGTGGCGTGGCTGTGGCCGCTGGCACTGATTTATCCCCAGAATCACCTGTTCGGCCTGGGACATCTGGTACCACCGCTGTCGGCGTTCTTTTCCGACCTGTTCGATACCCCCATCGACCTGGCCACCACCTGGCTCAACAGCGCGCAACCGAGCGCCGAACAATACTGGCTGGCCGACGTCATCGTCACCGCCTGCGGCCTGACCGGCGCGGCTCTGCTGGTGCTGCTGCTGATGCGTCGCCAGGCCCCACGCCGGCGCCTGGTGACGCTCTACCTCCTGGCCTGCATTGCGGCCAAGTCGCTGGCCTGCGCACTGTTCTTTGCGCCCCAGAATGCCTTCGTCTGGATCTCGCCCAGTGCGGTGGGCGGTATCATGCTGGGCACCCTGATGATCGTCGGCCTGGCCTGGGCCCCGCCCACGGCGCAGCGGCGGGTGGCGGCACTGGCCTTGATCCTGAGCCTGGTGGTGACCAATGCGGTGCCGGCCAACCCCTACTATCTCTCCACCCTGGAAACCTGGGTACAGGGCAAATTCCTCAACTTCGACGGTGCCGCGCAGTTCCTGTCGGTACTGTGGCCCTTCCTGGCGATCTGGTTCCTGTTGCACCCGGTGCACCGCAGGCCGGGCTGAGCGAGGTGTATCATTGACGCTTTGCCGGCCTGCGCCGGCACTGCCGTCACTCTCCACAGGGCCTTCCATGAGCGATCAAGAGCAAGCGCAAGAACAACCCTATTACGAACATCACGTCTTCTTCTGCCTGAACCAGCGCAAGCCGGGCGAACGTACCTGCTGTGCCGACAAGGGCGCGCAGGCCGCGCAGGAGCACGCCAAGAAGCGCATCAAGCAACTGGGCCTGTCCGCGCCCGGCAAGGTCCGCATCAACAAGGCCGGCTGCCTGGAGCGCTGCGAAGAAGGCCCGGTGGTGGTGATCTACCCGCAAGGCACCTGGTACACCTACGTCGACAATGAAGACATCGACGAGATCATCGACAGCCACATCGTCGGCGGCAAGGTCGTGGATCGCCTGAAAATCTGACGATATGAAAGTTTGATCAAGCTGCCGCCCGCAATGCCGGGCGCAGCAAGCCTCCCCTCATCCGTTTCCCCGCAAGCCATGAACGTACATACCCAACACTTCCAGATCGCCGGCGCCGTCGGCCAGCTCGAATGCGCGCTGGACCTGCCCGATCCCGAGCAGTTTGCCGCTCCCGTGGGCCTGGCCCTGGTGGCCCATCCGCATCCGCTGTATGGCGGCACGATGGACAACAAGGTCGCACAAACCCTGGCCCGCACCTTCCTGGCGCTGGGCTACGTGGCAGTGCGCATGAATTTCCGCGGCGTGGGCAAGTCCGAAGGCGTGCACGACCACGGCGCCGGCGAGACTGACGACATGGCCCTGCTGCTGCAGCACATGCGCGCGCAGTATCCGGAGCTGCCGCTGGCCTTGGGCGGATTCTCCTTCGGCACCTTCGTGCAGGCGCAATTGCAGCAGCGCCTGCTGCAACAGGACGCCGCCTCGGCTGCCGAGCGCCTGGTGCTGGTCGGCACGGCCGCCGGCAAGTGGCCCATGCCGCCAGCCCCGGCCAATACCATCCTGATCCACGGCGAGCAGGACGAGACCATTCCCCTGTCCGCCGTACTGGACTGGGCCCGCCCGCAGGAGCTGCCGGTGGTGGTGATTCCGGGCTCGGATCACTTTTTTCACCGCAAGCTGCAACATATCAAGAACGTCGTGGTCGAAAGCTGGCATCGCCGCCCGGCGCAGCTTCAGGCCTGAGGATTTCCGGCACGACCGGTGTTCATCCGGAAGCATGGCGGCGCTGTACGAGGCCAGGACCAGGGTGCATGCCGGTATCGTGAGGGGATTTTCGGGGATGAAGATCCATTCAATTGGGAACGATGCCACATGACGTTTTATAATTCAGTGCGGCCAGCCAGACCGGCGCAGCGCGCCATTGCGGTTGTTCGCATCGATTGACCAGACTGATCCGTCCTGCCTCACCCTCTTTTCAAACCAACAGCTACGATGTTCCCCCGTGCTGGCAATTTTTCTTAGGCACCGATGAAAAAGCTTCTCGCGGCATTCGCCGCAACCGTCCTTTCCCTTTCTGCCCTGACCGCCTCCGCCCAAAGCCTGCCGCCGCCGACCGTGGCGGCCAAGAGCTGGCTGCTGCTCGATGCCTCGGCCAACCAGGTCATCGCCTCAGCCGACCCCGATACCCGCGTGGAGCCGGCCTCCCTGACCAAGCTGATGACCGCCTACCTGGCCTTCGCCGCCCTGCGCGACAAGCGCCTGAGCCTGGAGCAGGAAGTCAGCGTTTCGGTCAACGCCTGGAAGGTCGATCCGAGCAGCTCCAAGATGTTCATCGAGCCCAACAAGCCGGTCTCGATCGACAACCTGTTGTACGGCCTGATCTCGGTGTCCGGCAATGATGCCGCCGTGGCCGTGGCCGAAGCGGTCTCCGGCACCGAAGATGCCTTCGTGCAGCTGATGAACCGCGAAGCGCAGCGCCAGGGGCTGACCAACACCCACTTCAGCAATCCGCACGGACTGCCCAGCGCCGACACCTACACGACCGCGCGCGACCTGTCGATCCTGTGCCGCAACCTGATCAACGACTTCCCCGACTATTACAAGCGCTATTACTCGGTCAAGAAGTTCACCTACAACAACATCACCCAACCCAACCGCAACCGCCTGCTGTGGCTGGATCCGACGGTCGACGGCATGAAGACCGGCCACACCTCCAGCGCCGGCTATTCGCTGATCACCTCGGCCCATCGCCCGGTGCCCAACGGCGAGCGTCGCCTGATCTCGGTGGTGATCGGTACCGTGTCCGACCAGGTCCGCACCCAGGAAAGCCAGAAGCTGCTGAACTGGGGCTTCCAGAACTTCGACGCCGTGAAGCTGTACGCCAAGGGCCAGGCCGTGGATACGCCTGACGTGTGGAAGGGTTCGCAGGGCAAGATCAAGGTCGGCTTCAAGAACGATGTCTACATCACCATCCCCAAGGGCAGCGCTGACAAGGTCAAGACCAAGCTGGAACGCAATGATCCGCTGATCGCCCCGATCTCGGAAAACGCCAAGGTCGGTACCCTGAAGGTGACCATCGATGACAAGACCGTGGCCGAACTGCCGGTGATCGCACTGGAATCGGTGGGCCCGGCAGGCTTCATCGGCCGTGCCTGGGACTCGCTGCGTTTGATGTTCAAGTAATCATCAGGCAGTTCCGCCGCCACGGCGGCAGATGAGCAAGTCAAGAAAACGCCATCGGTCAGCCGATGGCGTTTTTTCATCTGCGCTGCCAAGACCACGCATTGCATGCCGATACGTATCCGCAAACCCTTGGATGCATCGGATCACATACCCCAGGCCAGAAACAAAAACGCCACCGGCGAACCGGTGGCGTTTCTTTTACTGCGTTACTGGCTGGCCGGAATCAATCAGGCCGCAACCGCTTCCTTGGCCACAGCCGGTGCCACATCATCCGCCGACGAACGGATGAGGTGATCGAAAGCCGACAGAGCAGCGGTAGCCCCTGCGCCCACGGCGATGACGATCTGCTTGTACGGCACCGTGGTCACGTCGCCGGCCGCGAAGACGCCAGGAATCGAGGTCTGGCCCTTGGCGTCGATCTCGATCTCGCCATGCTTGGACAAGGCCAGGGTTCCCTTGAGCCATTCGGTATTGGGCACCAGGCCGATCTGGACGAACACGCCTTCCAGCGCCACGTGCTTGACCTCACCGGTCTCGCGTTCCTTGTAGCTGATGCCGTTGACGCGCTGGCCGTCGCCGGTGATCTCGGTAGTCTGCGCCGAGGTTACGATGGTCACGTTGGGCAGGCTCTTGAGCTTGCGCACCAGCACCGCATCAGCCTTCAGTTCGGCTGCGAACTCGATCAGGGTCACATGGGCGACGATACCGGCCAGGTCGATGGCCGCTTCCACGCCCGAGTTGCCGCCACCGATCACCGACACGCGCTTGCCCTTGAACAGCGGACCATCGCAGTGCGGGCAATAGGCCACGCCCTTGTTCTTGTATTCCTGCTCGCCCGGCACGTTGACGTTGCGCCAGCGGGCACCGGTGGACAGGATCACGGTCTTGCCCTTCAGTACGCCGCCATTGGCCAGCTTCACTTCGATCAGCTTGTCGCCCGGCACCAGGGCTTCGGCACGCTGTACGTTCATGATGTCGACGTCATAGGCCTTCACGTGCTGTTCCAGCGCGATGGCGAATTGCGGGCCTTCGGTTTCCTGCACCGAGATGAAGTTTTCGATGGCCAGCGTATCGAGCACCTGGCCGCCGAAACGCTCGGCCACCACGCCGGTACGGATGCCCTTGCGCGCTGCATAGATGGCAGCGGCTGCACCGGCGGGGCCACCGCCGACGATGAGCACGTCATACGGCTCCTTGGCGCTCAGTTCTTCACCCTTGCGGGCAGCGGCACCGGTGTCGAGCTTGGCGAGGATCTCTTCCACGCCGGTACGGCCCTGACCGAAGACTTCACCGTTCATGTAGACGGTCGGCACGGCCATGATCTGGCGTTGCTCGACTTCACCCTGGAACAGCGCGCCGTCAATGGTCACCGACTGGATGCGCGGATTGATGATGGACATCACGTTGAGCGCCTGCACGACTTCCGGGCAGTTCTGGCAGGTCAGCGAGACGTAGGTCTCGAAGCGATAGTCGCCGTCCAGGTTCTTGATCTGCTCGATGACCTTGTCGTCGAGCTTGACCGGGTGCCCGCCGACTTGCAGCAGCGCCAGCACCAGGGAGGTAAATTCGTGGCCCATGGGGATCGCGGCGAATTCGACGCTGATATCGGTCCCGGGGCGGTTCAGTTTGAAGGACGGGGTACGTCCCTGGGCATCGGCACCGCGTTGCTCGACCAGCTTGATGCGGTCCGAAAGCAGCACGATGTCTTGCAGGAGTTCCTGCATCTCACGGGACTTGGCGCCATCATCGAGCGACGCGACGATCTCGATCGGGTGGCTGACCTTTTCCAGATAGGCCTTCAATTGGGTCTTGAGATTGGCATCAAGCATGATGATCACTTCCTCGTTGAGAGATTCTAGGGTCGCCCTGACCACGGCCTCGCCCTTGTGGGGGTCGGCCGCTTGCCCGGGGGAGCGGGTCAGGACGGATACTGCGGGATATTCAGTGCGGCGCCAGCCGGAGAACAGCGCTTGGCTGGCGCGATACGGCGGGATGTTGCTTAGATCTTGCCGACCAGGTCCAGCGAAGGCTTCAGGGTGGCAGCGCCTTCTTCCCACTTGGCGGGGCAGACTTCACCCGGGTGCGATGCCACGTACTGGGCGGCCTTGACCTTGCGCAGCAGTTCCGAAGCGTCACGGCCGATGCCGTTGTCATGCACTTCCATGACCTTGATTTCGCCTTCCGGATTGATCACGAAGGTGCCGCGCAGTGCCAGGCCTTCTTCTTCGATCAGCACTTCGAAGTTGCGTGCCAGGGTCGCGGTCGGGTCGCCCACCAGCGGGTACTGGACCTTCTTGATGGCTTCCGAGGTGTCGTGCCATGCCTTGTGAGCGAAGTGGGTGTCGGTGGACACGCCGTAGATTTCAACGCCCAGCTTCTTGAATTCAGCGTAGTTGTCGGCCAGATCTTCCAGCTCGGTCGGGCACACGAAAGTGAAGTCGGCCGGGTAGAACACGAACACGGACCACTTGCCCTTCAGGGTGGCTTCGGTGATGTCGACGAACTTGCCATCGTGGTAAGCGGTTGCCTTGAACGGCTTGATAGTGGTGTTGATCAGGGACATTGTCGATTTCCTTTTAAAGGGGGTTGAGTGAAGCGATGGGTTGAATAGTAGAACGCCAAACAAAATAGATCAATTTTATTTAATCAATACTTTTGATTGGATTTAACTATCAGTCTTGAGGATCTGGCTATCGGCAGTGCCGGCGAGCGCAAAACGAGGGCGATCACCGAAAATACATGGCGTCGGCCTGCGCAGATGCAAGCACGGCACTGGCCAATCTCTGGCCGTGATCGCTTAAGATGGAACACTCCCGGCCGCGCCATGAGCAGGTGCGAGCGGAAGTGGGAGCAATGTTACTGCAAGCACGCCGTTCTTGTGCAGGCGCACAAGCTGACCAATCCCGACCCTGATGAACCGATGAGCGAGCACCGTCCCCAACCTGGCCGCCGCGCCGATTTCCAGCATTTTCACGCCATTGCGACACGCTGGATGGACAATGACGTCTATGGCCACGTCAACAATGTCATCTACTACAGCTGGTTCGATACCGCCGTGAACCATTACCTGGTGCAGCGGGGCGTGCTGGATATCGAGCAAGGGGAAGTGATCGGGCTGGTCATTGAAACGCAGTGCAACTATTTCGCTTCCGTCGCCTTTCCGGACTTGATCGAAGTGGGCATTCGGCTGGCGCATCTGGGCCGCAGCAGCGTGCGTTACGAGCTGGGCATCTTCAAGGCGGGGGAGGAGACTGCCGCTGCGCAAGGCCATTTCGTGCATGTGTACGTGGATCGTGGCAGCCGCAGGCCGGTGGCGTTGCCGGAGGCATTGCGGGCGGCGCTGATGCCGCTGACCTTGCTGATGCCTGGCTGAAAAACCCGTCCGCCAGATCCGCCACGCAAAAAGAAAACGCCCGCCGCATCACTGCGGCAGGCGCTTCCTGTCTTCTCCGAACCGGTCAGCTTAGGCTGCCAGCTTCTTCTCCAGCTTGTCTTTCACGCCCTGCAGTTCGACCGGCAGCTTGTGCTTGAGCTTGTCGAACAGTTCGGCATGCAGCTCCAGTTCCTTGGCCCAGGCGGCCTTGTCGATGGAGGTGATGGTGGCGAATTGTTCGGCGCTGAAGTCCAGGCCTTCCCATTGCAGGTCATCGAAGCGCGGGGTGAGGCCGAACAGATGCTCGACACCGCCGGTCTTGACGCCCTGCGGATCCTCGATGCGGTCCAGCATCCACTTCAGCACGCGCATGTTGTCGCCGAAACCGGGCCAGACGAACTTGCCATCGGCATCGGTACGGAACCAGTTCACGCAGTAGATCTTGGGCAGCTCGGCAGGCGAGGCGGCGATCTTCTTGCCGATGTCCAGCCAGTGCTGGAAGTATTCGCTCATGTTGTAGCCGGCAAACGGCAGCATGGCGAACGGATCGCGGCGCACCACGCCCTGCTGGCCGACAGCCGCAGCGGTGGTTTCCGAACCCATGGTCGCGGCCATGTAGACGCCTTCGACCCAGTTGCGGGCTTCGGTCACCAGCGGCACGGTGGTGGAACGGCGGCCACCGAAGATGAAGGCCGAGATCGGCACGCCGGCCGGATCGTCCCAGGCCGGATCGATCACCGGGTTCTGGGTGGCTGCGACGGTGAAGCGGGCGTTCGGATGCGCTGCCTTGCGGCCGGTTTCCTTGCCGATTTCCGGGGTCCAGTCCTTGCCCTGCCAGTCGATCAGGTGCGCCGGGGCCTCCTTGGTCATGCCTTCCCACCACACGTCGCCGTCATCGGTCAGCGCCACGTTGGTGAAGATGGTGTTGGCCGAGACCGAGGCCATGCAGTTGTAGTTGCTCTTTTCGTTGGTGCCCGGGGCCACGCCGAAATAGCCGGCTTCCGGGTTGATGGCATACAGGCGGCCATCGGCACCCGGCTTGATCCAGGCGATGTCGTCACCGATGGTGGTGACCTTCCAGCCGCCGAAGGCCTTGGGCGGGATCAGCATGGCGAAGTTGGTCTTGCCGCAAGCCGAGGGGAAAGCGGCGGCCACGTAGTGCTTCTTGCCTTCCGGGGATTCCACACCCAGGATCAGCATGTGCTCGGCCAGCCAGCCCTGGGCGCGGCCCATGGTGGAGGCGATGCGCAAGGCGAAGCACTTCTTGCCCAAGAGCGCATTGCCGCCGTAGCCCGAACCGTAGGACCAGATCTCGCGGGTTTCCGGATAGTGGACGATGTATTTGGTGGCATTGCACGGCCAGGCCACATCCTTCTGGCCAGCAGCCAGCGGTGCGCCCACGGTGTGCACGCAAGGCACGAACTCGCCATCGCTGCCCAGCACGTCATACACGGCTTTGCCCATGCGGGTCATGATGCGCATGTTCACGGCCACATAGGGAGAGTCGGACAGCTCCACGCCGATATGGGCGATGGGCGAACCCAGCGGACCCATCGAGAACGGCACCACGTACAAGGTGCGGCCGGCCATGCAACCGTCGAAGAGACCGTTCAGGGTCTGGCGCATCTCGGCCGGATCGGTCCAGTTGTTGGTCGGGCCGGCGTCTTCCTTGTTCTGCGAGCAGATGAAGGTGCGGTCTTCCACGCGCGCCACGTCCGACGGATCGGAACAGGCCAGGTAGCTGTTGGGACGCTTGGCTTCGTTGAGCTTCTTCATGGTGCCGGCGGCAACCATTTCAGCGCACAGGCGATCGTATTCCTCCTGCGAACCATCGCACCAGTAAATGCGAGCCGGCTTGGTCAGCGCAGCGATTTCGGCGACCCAGTTGATCAGTTTCTGGTGTTTGACGTAGGCGGGCGCATTGACTGCGGGAATGCCTGCCATGAGGGGTTGGTTCATATGCTACCTCCAATGCCACAAGTTGATGAATTCGGTTGGCACGGCAGGATCGTCGTTGCACGGATCCGGCGGAATGAACACGCCAGTCAGCAGTACGGCGGTCTTGTCGGCGGCAGCCGTCTCCAGGAGCCCGGCTACCCACCCCGCCTCCTTGCTGGCGGCGGGTTTTGCTCACTCTTCGACAGTCGAGAGTGCAGGAAAGTGGCAGCGATTGTACCCCGATAAAACGGAATTTACGCAAATTTGTAGCGAAAAATACCCGACTTATGTAGTAGGTAATTACAAATCAAAAAAAATCTGTTTTTTCATTACCGTGGGATATAACAGCCATTCCTTGATAAACCGCATAAACACTGGATTTGCGGGGCATTGCGGCCGACAAGCCATTCACACTGTGAATATCTCCTGCAGAAATGCGACAAAAACTTTCACCTTGGCTGTCTCCCGGCGTGTCGGCTGGTAAAGCGCCACGATGTCCGGACCGGGCACCTGCCATTCCGGCAGTACCGGCACCAGGCTGCCCTCCTGCAAGGCTGGATCGAGGGTCACCGACATCTGCTGGATGATGCCGCCGCCGGCCTGCGCCGCAGCCACCATGGATTCCACGTGATCCATGGCCAGCAGGCCCTTGGGAATATGCGAGCTTTCCACGCCGTCACGGCCAAAACGCCAGGGCTTGACCATGCGCGTGCGCGGGTTCATGAAACCCAGGCAGGCGAACTGGTCCAGCGCCTCGGGCGTCTGCGGCCAGCCGTGCTGCTGCAAGTAGGAGGGTGCCGCGCAGCACAGGTAGCGGGTACCGGCCAGCTTGCGCGCCACCATGCCGGAGTCGGCCAGGGTGCCGATGCGCACCACCACGTCCAATCCCTCTTCCACCATGTCGACCATGCGGTCGCTGACGGTCACGCGCAGTT
Organism: Herbaspirillum sp. CAH-3; assembly: GCF_009668275.1. Taxonomy (NCBI): domain Bacteria; kingdom Pseudomonadati; phylum Pseudomonadota; class Betaproteobacteria; order Burkholderiales; family Oxalobacteraceae; genus Herbaspirillum; species Herbaspirillum sp. CAH-3. Next base: position 58,846 of record NZ_VSWE01000021.1, read on the forward strand.
CCAGTTCGGGATACTGGCGCAGGAAGCGCGGCAGCGCCGGCGCCACGTAACGCCGGCTGATGACGCTGGGCAGGTCGACGCGCAGCAAGCCAGCCGGGCGCGTATCGGAAGCCCGCAAACCCGCCTCCAGCTCACCCATGTCGGCCAGCAGCCGCAGCGCCTGCTCATGGCAGTGACGCCCCTCTTCGGTGAGCGACATGCTGCGCGTGGTCCGATTGAGCAGGCGCACCTTGAAATGCGCCTCCAGTGCGGCGACGTGGTTGGTCACCGAGGAGGTGGACATGGAAAGCTTTTCAGCCGCCCGGCTGAATGCCCCCGCCTCGACCACGGTGCAAAAGACCTTGAGCATGTCCAGTCGGTCCATGGTGTTCTCCCTGTGCTGTCGTTATCAGTGCGCTGATTCTAGGCCATGGCGCCCTGCCGATTATTCGCCGATGCGCAATTCTGACTTTGGCGCCGCCCGCTTTTTCGGCGCAAGGCAAACCGGGAGACTGCGTGCATCGACCTGCCGCCTTGCGGTGAGGCGATGCTTTCACCACCCAGACCATCATCAGGAGTCATCATGTCCAACGCCCCTTCCCCCATGCAAGCCGCCCTGCTGACCCAGTTCGGCACCCCGCTGTCGATTGCCCCCATCGAGGTACCGACGCTGCGCCCCGGCCAGGTGCTGGTGCGCATCGCCGCCAGCGGCGTCAATCCGCTCGATGCCAAGATCCAGGCCGGCAACGCTGCCCACGCCCAGGCACGCCTGCCGGCCATCCTCGGCATCGACCTGGCCGGCGTGGTCGAGGCGGTCGCGCCTGGCGAAACCCGTTTCGTTGCCGGTGACGAGGTCTATGGCATGACCGGCGGCATCGGCGGCGTGCCCGGTTCGCTGGCCCAGTTCGCCGCCGTCGATGGCGACCTGCTGGCCCACAAGCCGCGCAGCCTGGACATGCGCCAGGCCGCTGCCCTGCCGCTGGTCTTCATCACCGCCTGGGAAGGCCTGGTCGAACGCGCCCGCGTGCAGCCCGGCCAGAAGGTGCTGGTGCATGGCGGTGCCGGCGGGGTCGGCCACATCGCGGTGCAGATCGCCCGTGCACTGGGTGCCGAGGTCTACGCCACCGGCAGCGCCGACCAGAAGTTCCTCATCGAGAGCCTGGGCGCCACCGCCATCGACTACCGCAGCCAGCAGGTGGAAGACTACGTGCAGCAATACACCGACGGCAAAGGCTTCGACGTCATCTATGACACCGTCGGCGGCGCTACCCTGGACGCCTCCTTCGCCGCGGCCCGCCGCTATGTCGGGCACGTCGTCAGCTGCCTCGGCTGGGGTGCGCACAAGCTGGCGCCGCTCTCCTTCCGGGGCGCCACCTATTCGGGCGTCTTCACCCTGCTGCCCCTGCTGACCGGCGAAGACCGCGCACGCCATGGCCAGATCATGCGCGAAGCCGCGCGCCTGGCCGATGCCGGGAAATTGCGCATCCTGATGGACGAACGCCGCTTCACCCTGGAGCAGGTCAACCAGGCCCACGCCCTGGTGGCCGAGGGGCAGGCGCGCGGCAAGCTGGTCATCGACATCAGCAGGTGAATGGCGGGGAATCGGCCCCGGCAGCGCGGCCCGTGCCGAATCCCGGCAATCGCTTTATGATGGACGCCCACGCCGGCCACCCAGGTGGCCGGACACCGCCCATCAAGAGTGCCAGGAGACTTCCCATGAAAATCGCCATCCTCGACGACTACCAGGATGCCGTGCGCCACCTCGACTGCTTCGGCCTGCTCGACGGCCACGACGTCAAGGTCTTCACCAACACCGTGCGCGGCATCGGCCAGCTGGCCGCGCGGCTGGCACCGTTTGACGCCGTGGTGCTCATCCGCGAACGCACCGCCCTCACCCAGCCCCTGCTGGAAAAACTCCCCCTGCTCAAACTGATTTCCCAGACCGGCAAGGTCAGCGGCCATGTGGACGTGGCCGCCGCCACCGCGCGCGGCATCGCCATCGTCGAAGGCGTGGGCGACCCCACCGCACCGGCCGAATTGACCTGGGCCCTCATCATGGCCGCCATGCGCCGCGTGCCGCAATACTGCAGCGCCCTGCGCGCGGGCGCCTGGCAGCAGGTCTCGCCCACCCCGCATCACAACCTGATCGGCACCGCCCTGAAGGGGCGCACCCTGGGGATCTGGGGCTACGGCAAGATCGGCAAGCTGGTGGCCGGCTACGGCCGCGCCTTCGGCATGCAGGTAGTGGTGTGGGGACGCGAGGCCAGCCGCGAACAAGCCATCAAGGATGGCCTGCAGGCCGCCGCCAGCAAGGAGGATTTCTTCGCCCAGGCAGACGTGCTGAGCCTGCACCTGCGCTTGAACGACGCCACACGCGGCATCGTCAAGGCCAGCGACCTGGCCCGCATGAAGCCGACCGCCTGCTTCGTCAACACCAGCCGTGCCGAACTGGTCGAGGCCGATGCGCTGGAAGCGGCCCTGCAAGCCGGCCGCCCCGGGCTGGCCGCGCTGGATGTCTTCGAGCGCGAGCCGCTGCCGGTGGATTCACCGCTGCTGAAGATGGACAACGTGGTGGCCGCGCCGCACCTGGGCTATGTGGAAAAAGACGGCTATGAACTTTACTTCCGCGCGGCCTTCCAGAACATCGTCGACTACGCCGCCGGGACGCCGAAGAACGTGCTCAATCCTGAGGCTCTGGGGTGATGCGGTGAATGGTTCTGACCGGCGGGTCATAGGTCAGCTGGGGCATGGCCCCGGCGCGCTTCCACAGGTGCCGCCAACCCGGCGGCCAGGGTAGTGGCGGACCGGCGTATTCGGGGACATTGCGCCGGATCGGGATCACCGGCAGGTGTTCCGGGATGCTGCCGTTGCTGTGCCAGCCGAGGCTGAAGGCGTAATCCGGCAGGAGCGTGGCGCAGACCAGTTCGAACCAGCTGGCGTGGGCCTCGTCCTCGCCCAGCGCCTGGGCCAGTCCTTGCGGGTCGAACTGGGCCAGCAGGCGCGCCAGTTCCTCGGGGGACGAGGAGGGCCCATCACCCCAGCCCATCACCGGATTGAAGTTGTAATCGGCCCCCGAGCCATACCAGCCTTCGCGCCAGGGCCGCTCGATCCAGTTGCGCGGGCCGCTGAAGAGATGCCAGCGCCAGTGCAGTCCGGACGGCTTGGGCCAGCTATAGAGGTAAAGCCGCTGGTAACCGGCGCGATGCAGCTCGCGCACCATCGCCATCAGGCGCGCATGCGGCATGCGGTCCGGCGGGGTGCGACGGAACAGGATGGGCGTGCCATCGGCATGCTGCACTTCGTCCGACGACAGGTTCAGGTCCAGGGTGCGCACCTCGCTGCCGAAGCGCGCAGAAATCCAGCCCGTCATCAGGTTGACGAGCACGATCACGCCATAGCCGCGATGGCGGTGGAAGATGACGGTGCCGGGTGCCAGAGGTTTCATATCCGGTCCATTATAAATGTCCTTGGAAAATCGCTCCGGCCCTGCCCGCCTTGACACGAAAATGAAGCTACCTGCGTGTAAGATAGCGCCTGCCAGCAGCCATTGCGGCGGCTATCCGGGGGGAAGCGGCTGGCACGCGGCGTCCGGGACCGCATCTTGCTTATCCCGCGATGTGAACATTTTGACCAGTTGGAAGATAGGAAACCCATGAGCCTGCGCATCATCGCCACCGGTGGCACCTTCGACAAGCATTACGACGAAATCGCGGGCCAGCTTGGCTTTGGCGAGAGCCACCTGCCGGACGTCATCGCCCGCGCCCGCATCACCACCGAAGTCTCCCTGGAAACCCTGCGCCTGCTCGATTCGCTGGAGATGCAGGACGGCGACCGACAGCGCGTGCTGCAAGCCTGCCAGGCCTCGGCGCAACAGGCCATCGTCATCATCCACGGCACCGACACCATGCAGCAGACCGCCCAGGTGCTGGGCCAGGCGCTTACCGACAAGACGGTGGTGCTGACCGGCGCCATGATCCCCTACGAGATCGCCAACTCCGACGCCTTCTTCAACTTCGGCTTTGCCTGCGGCGTGGCCCAGGTGTTGCCGCCGGGCGTGTATGTGGCAATGAACGGCCGCATCTTCGCCTGGAACAAGGTGGCCAAGAACCGCAGCGCGGGCGTCTTCGAACCGATCTGATTCCAGCTGCTGGCAGGCCCCGTCCGTCAGTGCGGTGCCTGCCGCTGCGCCCAGTCGCGACAGAATGACAGCAGGGCCGAGAGGCCAGGTGAAGGCGCGCGGTGGCGGCTGATTACCATGTAGAAATGCCGGCGCAAGGTCGGCAGGGGCGTGTCCAGTTCGACCAGCTTCTTCGATTCGATCAGATCCTCCACCACCGAGCGTGACAGGCAGCTGATGCCCAGGCCTTCGGCGGTAGCGCGCTTGATGGCTTCCGAATTGCCGAACTCGAAGGACGACGGCAGGTGATGCAGGTAGGGAATGAGCGCATGCTCGACCGCCTCGCGCGTGCCGGACCCGGCCTCGCGCAGCAGCCAGTCGGCCTCGCGCAGCATCTTCAGGGTGATCTTGCGGCGCGCGCGGACGATGGGGTGTTTGGGTGCAGCCACCACGATCAGTTCATCGGTCATCCACGGCTCGACCTGCACGTCATCGGCATGGCAGGGCCCCTCGATGAGCCCGGCATCCACTTCGAAATTGACCACCGCATCGACGATGTCGGCCGTATTGGCGACCAGCGCGCGCACCCGCGCTCCTGCATGGCTGCGCTGGTAGGCCGCGATCATCGCCGGCAGCAGATAGCTGCCGATGGTGGTGGAAGCGCCCAGGTGCAGGTCGCTGCCGGCGGCCGGATCGCTGAACTGGCGCTCGATGGTCTGGGCCGCATCCAGCATGTGGCGCGCCTGCGGCAGCAGCAGGCGGCCGCTGTCGTTCAACACCAGCCGCTTGCCGACACGGTCGAACAACTGCACGCCCAGCAGGCTCTCCAGTTCATTGAGCGCTGCGCTGGCCGCCGACTGCGACAGCGCCACCAGGCCAGCTGCCGCCGTGGTCGAGCCCGACTGGGCCACGGCCAGAAAAATCTGCAATTGCCGCAGCGTAATCCTCATCGATCCTCCTTTATGCATTTCTGACATGGGGGTGCGCAGAAAGCGTCACCGCGCATCTACCTGCTCAACAGGTAGATATTAGCAAAATAACGCGTTTTTCTTTTATAGGCCAGGCGCGTAAAGTGCACTCCATCGACAGCACACCTTACATGGAGAGCCCCATGCGTACCGCCATCCAGACTCCCTCCCTGCCGCCGGCCGCCGCCGGACTGGCGCTGTCAGGCGCCGTCGCCTGGGCCGCCATGAGCCTGGGCAATATCGGCTGGCTGCAGAATCACGGTTTCTCGGCCCTTACCGTGGCCATCGTGCTGGGCATCGTGATCGGCAACACCGTCTATCCGCGCCTGGGGACGTATTGCGGCGAGGGCGTGCGCTTTTCCAAGCAAACGCTGCTGCGTGCGGGCATCATCCTCTACGGATTCCGCCTCACCTTCCAGGACATCGCCCACGTCGGCGTAGCTGGTGTGGTGATCGATGCGGCCATGCTGCTCTCCACCTTCGGGCTGGCCTGGCTGGTCGGCACCAAGCTCTTGAAGCTGGATCGCGATGCCGCGCTCCTGATCGGGGCCGGCAGCTCGATCTGCGGCGCGGCGGCCGTCATGGCCACCGAGCCGGTACTGCGCGCCCGCAGCGAGCAGGTCACCGTGGCGGTCTCGACCGTGGTCATCTTCGGTTCGCTGGCGATCTTCCTCTATCCGCTGCTCTATACGTTGCAGGCCGAACCGGTGTGGGGCCTGCGCCTGCCGGACTTCGGCGTCTATATCGGCTCCACCGTCCATGAAGTGGCGCAGGTACTCGCCGCTGCGCGCTCCATCGACCAGCACACGGCCGACGTGGCGGTGATCACCAAGATGGTCCGCGTGATGATGCTGGCGCCCTTCCTGCTGATGCTGTCGATGAAGGCGGCGCCGTCCGTCACCGGACACCAGCACGAGCACCGCAAGCTGTCCATTCCCTGGTTCGCCTTTGCCTTCATCGGTGTGGTGGTGTTCAACTCCTTCTTCCCACTGCCGGCCGCCGTCAACCAGCTGGTGCTGCAAGCCGATACGCTGATGCTGGCCATGGCCATGGCGGCCCTGGGCTTGTCGACCCACCTCTCGGCGCTGCGCAGTGCGGGCATCAAGCCCATGATCCTCGGTGCGGTGCTGTTTGCCTGGCTGGTGATCGGTGGTGCCCTGGTCAATGGCGCATTGGGACGCTTGCTGGCCTGAGCGGCCTGAGCCTGACCGGATCCCATCAAGCAAAAAGGCGCGCTCCGCAGGGAGCGCGCCTTATTTGTTGCATCAGGAAAACTGACTCAACGGCAAACCTGGTTCAGGTTCTTCAATGCAGCTCACCGCGCTGGGTCAGTTCACGGATGATGCGCACCGTATCGATATCGGCTTCCTGGTAGGCCGAGCGGCGGAAGTTGTCATAGAAGGCTTCTTCGCCGGTAATGTCCTCGGGCTTGCCGTCGTCGTATTCAAAACGCACGAACAGGACATCGGCCTGTGGCTCCTCGATGGTCATGCTCATGCGCGAGGCCGGGATCTCGCCCTGCGCGGGCACGTCATAGAGCACCTGGATCTGCGGCAGGTAGGTGACCTTGTCGATGATGACCAGCTCGCCATAGCGCAACTCGCGGCGCACGCTGTCCAGGCTTTTTTCGGAGAGGCGGCAGTCGTCCAGGTGCGGCATGAACAGGCGCGGCGACTCCGCCCGCAGGACCAGGCCGCGCCAGAGCTGCTCGCGGGTCAGGGAATCGATCAGCGGATTGGTCGGATCGTTGATCTGGATGAGATGGTTGAATTTCATGGTTGCTCTCGTGTTGTTGTTGCCGCCGGCAATGCGGGCATTGTCCCACAGCCACCGCCGGGCCGGTCGGGCGGGCTGCTACAATGGCGCCTCGTTTCTTCTCCTGCCCACGCCGATCGCCTCCGTATGTCCGCACCCTCCTTCGGCCTGAACAAGCCGCAAAGCGAAGCCGTCCACTACATGGCCGGGCCCTGCCTGGTGCTGGCCGGTGCCGGTTCGGGCAAGACCCGCGTGATCACGCAGAAGATCGCGCACCTGATCGAGAATTGCGGCTACGAATCGCGCAACATCGCCGCGCTCACCTTCACCAACAAGGCCGCGCTGGAAATGCAGGAGCGCATCGCCAAACTGCTCAAGGACCCCAAGCAGGCCAAGCACCTCACGGTCTCGACCTTCCATTCGCTGGGCGTGAAGATCCTGCGGCAGGAGTCCAAGCATCTGGGGCTGAAGGACCGCTTTTCAATCATGGACAGCGACGATTGTTTTTCCCTCGTGCAAGAACTGGCGGTCACCACCGACAAGGCCATCATCCGCGGCATCCAGAATTCAATTTCCTTGTGGAAGAACGGCCTGGTCGATCCCGATCTGGCCGAGAAGAACGCCCGCACCGAAGATGAAGCCCAGGCCGCGCGCATCTATCGCAGCTATGTGGCCACGCTCAAGGCTTACCAGGCGGTCGATTTCGATGACCTGATCCGCCTGCCGGTGGAACTGTTCCGCAGCAACGAGGAAGTGCGCGACCGCTGGCAGCGCAAGCTGCGCTACCTGCTCATCGACGAATACCAGGACACCAACACCTGCCAGTACGAACTGGTCAAGCTGCTGGTGACGGGTGTGGGCAAGAAGCCGATGTTTACCGCCGTGGGCGACGATGACCAAGCCATCTATGCCTGGCGCGGCGCGACCATCGAAAACCTGAAACTCTTGGGCGTGGATTTTCCCAACCTGCACCTCATCAAGCTGGAGCAGAACTATCGTTCCAGCACGCGCATCCTGCAGGCGGCCAACGCGGTGATCTCCAACAATCCCAAGCTGTTCGACAAGACCTTGTGGTCCGAGCACGGACTGGGAGACCCGATCACGGTCATGGCGATGGATGATGAAGAAGCCGAAGCCGACCAGATCGCCATCACGCTCTCGGCGCACCGCTTCGAGCGGCGCGCCAAATTTGCCGATTACGCCATCCTGTATCGCGGCAACCACCAGGCGCGCATCCTGGAAAAATCCTTGCGGCGCGAACGCATCCCCTACGTGATGTCGGGCGGGCAGAGTTACTTCGACCGTGCCGAGATCAAGGACATCATTGCCTACCTGCGCCTGATCGCCAACCAGGACGATGACCCGGCTTTCATCCGCGCCGTCACCACGCCGCGCCGTGGCGTCGGCCAAGCGACTTTGGAAGTGCTGGGCACGCTGGCCGGGCAGTGGCAGTGTTCGCTGTTCGAGGCGGTCTACAAGGGCGGCCTGGAAGACAAGCTGACCGACCGCCAGCTGCTGCCGCTGCGCAAGTTCTGCGACTTCATCAACGCGCTGGAATCGCGCGCCACGCGGCCGGGTCCGTCCGGCAGCGGCGAAGAGGCCGGCCGGGTGCTGGACGACATGATGGAGGCGATCAACTACGAGTTCTACCTCTACGACAGCTTCGAGGAACGCGCGGCGCAGGCGCGCTGGCAGAACGTGGTGGACTTCATCAACTGGTTGAAGGAGCGTGCCTGTGGCGGGCGCGATGGCGAGGGCGAAGAGAAGAACCTGCTGGAGATCACGCAGATGGTGGCGCTCATGAGCATGCTCGAAGGGCGCGACGAAGAACAGGATGCTGTGCGCATGTCGACCCTGCATGCCTCCAAGGGACTGGAGTTTCCGCACGTGTTCCTGGTCGGTGTGGAGGAAGGCATCCTGCCGCACAAGGGCGACCCCGACACCCCGCCCGAGGCTGCTGCTGCGCGCGTGGAAGAGGAGCGCCGCCTGATGTACGTGGGCATCACCCGTGCGCAGCGTTCGCTGCACCTGTCCTGGTGCAAGCGCCGCAAGCGCGCCAAGGAAGTGATCGAATGCCAGATCTCGCGCTTCGTCAAGGAGATGCGCCTGGATGAAGGCGAAGCGGTGCCGCAGGAGAGCGAGAAGATCACGCCGCAGGCGCGGCTGGCCAATTTGAAGGCGTTGTTGCAGAAGCCGCGTCCGACGCCGGAAGGAAGTTGAGTCTCAAGGGGCATTTACGGCGCAAACGTGGCGAAAATGTCGATATCACGCACATCAATTGTGCGATTTGATCTCGAAATGAGCATCCTGGCCGCACCGCGGTTTACAATGCCGCCTGCAAAAAAATCCCCGAGTTTCACCCAAGCAACACCGCCCGCCGCGCTACCCGCTCGCCTGCCCCTGTTGCCCCAACCATTCCAGACAAGGAAATCAAGCAATGATCAAGATGTTCTCCCGCCACGCCCGTACGCTGGCGCTGACCGCCGGCTTCGTCGGCATGCTGGGCCTGGCCGCCTGCGGCAAGCAGGAAGACAAGAGCGCCGCCCCCGCGCCGCAAGCCGCAGCTGCCCGCGTCTACGTGGTCGGCGTGGAATCGGCCTATGCGCCCTTCTCCTCGGAAAACGAACAGAAGGACGTGGTCGGCTTCGACATCGACGTCATGAAGGCCCTGGCCAAGAAGATCGGCATCGAAGTCAAGTTCGTGCCCACGCCCTTCGAAGGCTTCTTCAATTTCCTGGCGCAAGGTGACCGCGACCTGCTGATCTCGGCCATCACCATCACCGATGAACGCAAGAAGACGGTGGCCTTCTCCGAGCCCTACTTCGTGGCCACCCAGACCATCGCCCTGCCGGCCGCCAATACCAAGGTCAGCAAGATGGATGACCTCAAGCCCCTGACCGTCGGTACCCAGAGCGCCACCTCCGGCGACGAACTGGTGCAGCAGGTGCTGGGCAAGAACAGCGCCAAGATCAAGCGCTTCGACTCCACCCCGCTGGCCCTGAAGGAACTGGAAAGCGGCGGCGTCGACGCCGTCGTGGCCGATGAACCGGTGGTCAAGAACTACATCGCCAACAACCCCAACAGCAAGCTGCGTACCGTCACCGATCCGGACTTCCCCAAGGAAGACTACGGCATCGCCGTGCGCAAGGATGATCCGGAACTGCTGGCCAAGATCAACAAGGGCCTGGCCGAAATGAAGGCTGATGGCAGCTTCGCCGCCATCAGCGCACAATACTTCGGCAAGTAAGCCCACATGCTGTCCTGCTGCTCGCGCTTTTCTACAGGAGCAGAGGTCTGCATGAGTGCATGAGTGCATGAGTGCATGAGTACATGACTGCATGACACCATGACTGCCTGATCCGGCAACAAGACGGCGGCCCGGGCCGCCGTCACCGCTTTTTCCTTTCCCGTTTTCAACCACCAATCGAGTCCGACATGGATTTTCGCTGGAGCATCATCCAAGGCTACGCGCCGCTGTTCGCCAAAGGCGTCCTCATGACCTTGCAGGTGTCGCTGATCAGTATCCTGATCGGTACCGTCATCGGCTTGCTGGTGGGCATGCTGCGCCTGGCCGACGTACAGCACGGTCCCTGGAAGTGGCCCCTCAAATGCCTGCGCTGGCTGGCCAGCTTCTACGTCGCCTTCTTCCGTGGTACACCGCTGTTCGTGCAGATCATGCTGATCCACTTCGCGGTAATGCCGCTCTTGGTGCAACAGGAACATGGCCTCTTCATCACCGGCGAACTGGCGCGCACCATCAAGCAGGACTACGGTGCCTTCCTCTCCGGCACGGTGGCGCTGTCGCTCAATGCGGGGGCCTACATCTCGGAAATCTTCCGCGCCGGCATCCAGTCCATCGAACGCGGCCAGTCCTATGCGGCCGCCAGCCTGGGCATGAACTACGGGCTCACGATGCGCTACGTGGTGCTGCCGCAGGCGTTTCGCCGCATGCTGCCGCCGCTGGGCAACGAAGCCATCACGTTGTTGAAGGATTCCTCGCTGGTCTCGGCCATCGGCCTGGCCGAACTGGCCTATGCCGCGCGTACCGTGGCGGGCACCTATGCCCGCTACTGGGAGCCGTATATCACCATCTCCATCCTGTATTTCTCCATGACCATCTGCCTGGCGCTGGTGGTGGCTCGCCTGGAAAACAGGTACAGCGCACCGCATCGCCGCTGATCGTTTTGCCCGCCGATCCGCAGTGATCAGCGGGAAGCGCGTGCGCTGCTCGCAAGCGGGCGGTATCATGCCGCGCATGACATCGATGCACACTCTTCCCCAACTCGCTCCCGGCAGCCGCCGCGTGGCCGTGATCGGCGCCGGTCCGGCCGGCCTGATGGCCGCCGAAGTGCTGGCTGCACAAGGCGCCACCGTGGACGTCTACGACGCCATGCCCTCGGCCGGCCGCAAATTCCTGCTGGCCGGACGCGGCGGCATGAACATCACGCACTCCGAACCGCAACCCGACTTCCTGCCACGCTACGGCAATCGGCGTGAACAGGTGGCGCCCTTCGTGCGCCGCTTCGACGCCGACCAGTTGCGCGCATGGATACACGGCCTGGGCATCGAGACCTTCGTGGGCAGCTCCGGCCGCGTCTTCCCGCGCGAGATGAAAGCCGCGCCGCTGCTGCGCGCCTGGCTGCATCGCCTGCGCGAGGCCGGCGTGCGTTTCCACATGCGCCATCGCTGGCTGGGCTGGCAGGAAGACGGCGCCCTGCGCTTTGCCCATGCTGATGGCCACACCGATGTCCAAGCCGATGCCGTGGTGCTGGCCCTGGGCGGGGCCAGCTGGCCGCGCCTGGGATCGGATGGCAGCTGGGTGCCGCTGCTGCAAACCCGCCAGGTGGAAGTCGCCCCGCTGTTGCCCTCCAACTGCGGCTTCGAGCTGGACTGGAGCGAACATTTCCGCAGCCGCTTCGCGGGCGAACCGGTCAAGCCGGTGGTGGCCAGCACGGCGCTGCCCAGCGGCGGCGTGCAGAATCGCCGCGGCGAATTCATCATCACCGCCGACGGCATCGAAGGCAGCCTGGTCTACGCGATGTCCTCGGCCTTGCGCGACACCATCACCGCAGAAGGCTCGGCGCGCCTGTACCTGGACCTGCTGCCCGACTGGCCGCTGGAAAAAGTGGAGGCCGAACTGGCCCACCCGCGCGGGGCGCGTTCGCTCTCCAGCCACCTGCAAAGCCGCCTGCATCTCAAGGGCGTGAAGGCCGGACTGTTGCGCGAGCTGGTCAGCAAGGACGACTTCGCCGACATGGGCAAGCTGGCGCGCGCCATCAAGGCCCTGCCGCTGACGGTGCTGCGCACGCGCCCCATCGCCGAAGCCATCAGCAGCGCCGGTGGCGTCAGCTTCGAGGCGCTCGATGATGCGCTGATGCTGCGCGCCCTGCCGGGCGTATTCTGTGCCGGCGAGATGCTGGACTGGGAAGCGCCCACCGGCGGCTACCTGCTCACCGCCTGCTTTGCCACCGGCCGCGCCGCTGCGGCGGGTGCGCTGCACTGGCTCATCAGCGATGATCGCGCCGCCAGCCTCGGCAACCCTTCCAAGGAACAACACAAGTGACCCAAGACGACCGCCTCATCGACCTGGAAATGAAGATCGCCCATCAGGAACACCTGCTGGACGAACTGAACCAGACCGTCTATCGCCAGGAAAAGAAGATCGAGGAACTGGACATGCTGCTGCATGCCCTGGCCAAGCGCTTCAAGGAATTGTCCGACACCAGCCAGGACCGCGCCGCCGCCAACGAGAAGCCGCCGCATTACTGATCGCGCCGCTTCCGCTTTCTCTTCGCTGCCCGCACCACCATGGCCAACGAACGCCGCATCGCCCACCTCGACATGGATGCTTTCTATGCCTCGGTGGAATTGCTGCGCTATCCCGACCTGCGGGGCCAGGCCGTGGTCATCGGCGGCGGTTCGGCCACACGGCCGGTGGAATTGCCCGATGGCACCCGCCAGTATTTCCGCATGCGCGATTACGCCGGGCGCGGCGTGGTCACCACGTCCACCTACGAGGCGCGCGCACTGGGCGTGTTCTCGGCCATGGGCATCATGAAGGCGGCCCAGCTGGCACCGGACGCGATCCTGCTGCCGACCGACTTCGAGGCCTATCGCAAGTACTCGCGCCTGTTCAAGGAAGCGGTCCGCAGCATCGCCCCGCTGATCGAGGATCGCGGCATCGATGAAATCTACATCGATCTTTCTGCGTGGCCCGATACCGCGCATGAGGTCGCGCGCCAGATCAAGGATGCGGTGCATGCGGCTACCGCCCTGACCTGCTCCGTCGGTGTGGCGCCCAACAAGATGCTGGCGAAGATCTCTTCCGAACTGGACAAACCCGATGGGCTCACCATTCTGACGCCCGAGGATATCGAGCGCCGCATCTGGCCGCTGCCAGCGCGCAAGATCAATGGCATCGGACCGAAGGCCGCCGAGAAGCTGGCGGCCTTGGGCATCGAGACCGTGGCCGACCTGGCACGTGCCTCGCCTGAATTGCTCCGTGCACATTTCGGGCGCAGTTATTCGGAATGGCTGGGACGCGTGGCGCAGGGCGTCGATGATCGCCCGGTGCAGACGTATTCCGAACCCAAATCCATCAGTCGGGAAACCACCTTTGAACGCGACCTGCATGCGCGTGCCGACCGCGCGCAACTCTCGGAAATCTTCACGGCCCTGTGCGTGAAGCTGGCCGGCGACCTGGAGCGCAAGGGCTATGTCGGGCGCACCATCGGCATCAAGCTGAAATACGCCGATTTCCAGGGTGTGACGCGCGATGTCACGCTGCCCGCCCCCACCGGCGACGCCGCCACGATCCGCCAGGCGGCAGGGGAATGCCTGAAGCGCGTACCGCTGGAAAAGAAGCTGCGCCTGCTCGGAGTGCGCGTGGGTGCGCTCTCGCGCAAGGATGAGCTTGCCTTGACAGCGCAGGCGCTGCAGGCGGAGTTGCCGTTCGGCGGCTGATCCACTTTTCCGCGAACTATTTGTGCGTTTTTCCGACGTACTCTGCGGCAAGCCCGGCCATGGAAAATTTAACTGCAAGCGTGGACAATCCGACATCGCTTGCGACAGGACGGGCGTGTAAAATCTCCCCCTTTCCCTCTTTGCCCTGCTCCGGAAACCTATGTGGTTCAAGAATCTCCAGATCTACCGTCTGCCCGCACCGTGGGCGATCAATGCCGACGAACTCGAATCCCATCTCGCGCCGCAGGCCTTCACCGCCTGCTCCAGCCTGGACATGCAGAGCCAGGGCTGGGTGCCGCCGCGCAACAATGAAAAACTGGTGCATGTGGTCAACCGCCAGCTGCTCTTGAAGCTCGATACCGAGAAGAAACTGCTGCCCTCGACCGTCATCAACCAGGTCACCAAGGCCCGTGCCGCCGAGCTGGAAGAGCAGCAAGGTTTCCCGCCGGGCCGCAAGCAGACCAAGGAATTGAAGGAACAGGTCACCGACGAACTGCTGCCACGCGCCTTTTCGGTAGTGCGCAGCACCTGGGTCTGGATCGATCCGGTCAATGGCTGGCTGCTGGTCGATGCCGGCTCGCCCTCCAAGGCTGAGGAAGTCCTGAAGCTGCTGTTCAAGGCCATTCCCAAGTTCCCGCTGGAAACGCTGCGCACCGTCATGTCGCCGGCAGCGGCCATGACCGACTGGCTGGCCAGCGACGAAGCGCCCAATGGTTTCACCGTGGACCAGGATACCGAACTGCGCTCCACCGCCGAAAGCAAGGCCACGGTGCGCTACGTGCGCCACACGCTCGAAGCCGACGACATCCGCCGCCACATCGAAGCCGGCAAGCAGTGCACGCGCCTGGCGCTGACCTGGGCCGACAAGGTCTCCTTCGTGCTGACCGAGAACCTGTCGGTCAAGCGCATCGCGCCGCTGGACGTGCTCAAGGAAGACAGCGAGATCGCCGGCAAGAACGACGATGAGCGCTTCGACGGCGACTTCATGCTGATGACCGGCGAGCTGGCCAAGCTGCTGACCGCCTTGGTCGACGCGCTGGGCGGCCAACTGAAGGAAAACGACGGCACCCTGGCCCGCGCGGCCTGATGGTCCGAGGCTGACGGCTGACCGTCATTGTGATGACGGACTGACGGACTGACGGACTGACGGACTGAATAAAAAACGGGAGCGTGTGCTCCCGTTTTTTTATGGACGTGACAAGGTATCAGCCGTCGTGCCATCGGGGCGTCACGAGCACGCTCTCCAGCGGCAGCATCGCATGCTGCAGCGTAGCCGCCAGCCGCGCCGTGGACACCCCATCGCGCGCGCCCAGCGCCAGGCCATTGAGGAAGCTCGTATAAAAATCCCCCAGGGCCGTCACATCGGCGTCGGCCCGGATCTCCCCTTCACGCTGCGCCTGCAGCAGGCGCGCGCGGATTTCGTTGCGGCGCTTGTGGCGGCGTTGCGAGAGCGCATCACTGTGCTGGCTGTTCTCGGGCGCACAGTTGATGGCTGAAATCACGACCATACACCCCTTTCCCGCCGGCAAGCCCGGCACCGTCGTCTTGCCCGAATACATGCGCACGCTGGCGCGCAGCATGGCTTGCAGGTCGGCGCGAATGCCCTTGCCGGCCTGCAACAGGCGCAGCGGCTCGGCGCTGACGGTGCGTGAATAAACCTCCACGACTTCGCGAAAGAGCGCATCCTTGTCGCCGAAGGCCGCATAGAGGCTGGGCGCCTTCACCCCGATGGCCTCAGTCAGATCGGCCATGGTGGTGCCTTCATAGCCCTTGCTCCAGAACACCTGCATGGCCTGCTGCAGCGCCTGGTCGCGGTCGAAGCTGCGCGGGCGGCCTCGGGTCTTTATCATCGGTATCCTTTGCGGGGTATTACCCCTGGCGGTAATGGTGTTGCCAGGCAGTGTAGTTTATTTTAATCAGGGTTACAAAAATAATTCGCCAGCCCTTGAAGTTTGGCCCGGACATTCCTATTATCTAATGCTCGTTACATAAATAAATGCGTAGCGAGCACAATCTGTCTTCTGATCCATTGACATTCAACGCTTGAACCAACACTGAACCAAGCATTTGACGGCACCCATCGAAAGGACATGCCATGAGCCGCAAGACCCGAATAGAAAACTACCGCAACATCGGTATCAGCGCGCATATCGACGCGGGCAAGACCACGACCACCGAGCGCATTCTTTTTTATACGGGTGTGAACCACAAGATCGGTGAAGTGCATAACGGTGCGGCCACCATGGACTGGATGGAGCAGGAGCAGGAACGCGGCATCACCATCACCTCGGCGGCCACTACGGCCTTCTGGAAGGGCATGGCCGGCAATTACCCCGAGCACCGCATCAACATCATCGACACCCCGGGCCACGTGGACTTCACCATCGAGGTGGAACGCTCCATGCGCGTGCTTGATGGCGCGGTGATGGTGTACGACTCGGTCGGCGGCGTGCAGCCGCAGTCCGAGACCGTCTGGCGCCAGGCCAACAAGTACAAGGTGCCACGCATTGCCTTCGTCAACAAGATGGACCGCATCGGCGCGGACTTCTTCCGCGTGCAGAAGCAGATCGAGGAGCGCCTCAAAGGCAAAGCCGTCCCCATCCAGATTCCGGTGGGCGCGGAAGACCATTTCTCGGGTGTGATCGACCTGGTCAAGATGAAGGCCATCATCTGGGACGAAGCCAGCCAGGGCGTGCTGTTCAAGTATGAAGACATCCCGCTGGAGCTGGAGGACACCGCACGCCACTGGCGCGACCTGATGGTCGAGCAGGCTGCCGAGGCCAATGAGGAACTGCTGGAGAAATATCTCTCCGGCAATCCCCTGACCGAAGACGACATCAAGCGCGGCCTGCGCCTGCGCACGGTGGCCAACGAGATCGTACCGATGCTGGCCGGCAGCGCCTTCAAGAACAAGGGCGTGCAGGCCATGCTGGATGCGGTGATCGATTACCTGCCCTCGCCCGTGGACGTGCCCGCCATTGCCGGCCATGCCGAGGACGACAGCGAGATCGAGCGCCATCCTTCGGACGAGGAACCGTTCTCGGCGCTGGCCTTCAAGATCATGACCGATCCCTTCGTGGGGCAGCTGACCTTTTTCCGCGTGTATTCCGGCATCGTCAATTCGGGCGACACGGTCTACAACCCGGTCAAGGGCAAGAAGGAACGCCTGGGCCGCATCCTGCAGATGCACGCCAACGAGCGCAAGGAAATCAAGGAGGTGTTCGCGGGCGATATCGCGGCCGCCGTGGGCCTGAAGGATGTGACGACCGGTGACACGCTGTCGGATCCGGAACATCCCATCATCCTGGAACGCATGATCTTCCCTGAGCCCGTGATCTCGCAGGCAGTGGAACCGAAGACCAAGGCCGACCAGGAAAAGATGGGCATCGCCTTGAATCGCCTGGCGCAGGAGGATCCGTCCTTCCGCGTGCATACCGATGAGGAATCGGGCCAGACCATCATGTCGGGCATGGGCGAGCTGCACCTGGAAATCCTGGTGGACCGGATGAAGCGCGAATTCAACGTCGAGGCCACGGTGGGCAAGCCGCAGGTGGCTTACCGCGAAGCGATCCGCAAGGGCGTGGAGGATGTGGAAGGCAAGTTCGTCAAGCAGTCCGGTGGACGCGGGCAGTACGGCCACGTGGTGATCAAGCTGGAGCCGCAGCCGGCCGGCAAGGGCTATGAATTCGTCGATGCCATCAAGGGTGGCGTGGTCCCGCGCGAATTCATCCCGGCGGTCGACAAGGGTATCCAGGAGTCGCTGAAGGCGGGCGTGCTGGCCGGTTACCCGGTGGTTGACGTGAAGGCTACGCTGACCTTCGGTTCGTACCACGATGTGGACTCCAACGAAAACGCCTTCCGCATGGCCGGCTCCATGGCCTTCAAGGAAGCGATGAAGCGTGCAGGTCCGATGCTGCTGGAACCGATGATGCAGGTCGAGGTGGAAACGCCCGAGGAATTCATGGGCAACGTGATGGGCGACCTGTCCTCACGGCGCGGGATGGTGCAGGGCATGGAAGACATGGTGGGCGGCGGCAAGCTGGTGCGTGCTGAAGTCCCGCTGTCGGAAATGTTCGGCTACTCGACCACGCTGCGCTCGCTCTCGCAGGGGCGCGCGACTTACTCGATGGAGTTCAAGCACTATGCCGAGGCACCAAGGCAGGTGGTCGAGCAGTTGTCGGGGAGCAAGGGCAAGGGTTGATTGGACTTGCTGGCTGCTGGCTGCGTGAAGAAGCCGATGCATCTTGGGGTGCATCGGCTTTTTTCTTATTGCAGATGACGCAAAAAAGAACGTGCAAAAACAAAAACGCCCCATTCTTTCGAATGAGGCGTTTTATTTGGCGGAGCGGACGGGGCTCTCCTACACAAGCGCAGGCCGCGGAATCGCTTGCAAGCGATTCCCTTCTCACCCCGCCGGGAGCCGCGCAGGCGGCTCCCTCCGCTCCGCAGGTTTTTGCTGCGCAAAAACAAAAACGCCCCATTCTTTCGAATGAGGCGTTTTATTTGGCGGAGCGGACGGGGCTCGAACCCGCGACCCCCGGCGTGACAGGCCGGTATTCTAACCAACTGAACTACCACTCCTAAAACCGTTTCAGCTGTCGTTGCTTGCTGAAAGATCGCTATTATAGGAGAGGCTTTTTAAAAACGCCAGCCCTTTTTAAAAATAATTGCGAAATATTTTACGGGCCGGCATCAAGCCTTGAACTTGCCCTCAAACGCCAGCTTGGACAGCGGCTCACGCGGGCTCGGCACCTCACGTGCCTGCAGGCCTTCCGGCAGGATGGACTTGTCACCCAGCTTGCCCACCACCACCATCGCCTCCACCGAGAACTCGGCCGGTACGTTCAGCTCGGTACGTGCCTTGTCCTTGTCGAAACCGGCCATGCCGTGCGCATGCCAGCCGGACAACGACGCCTGCAGCGCCAGATAGCCCCAGGCCGAACCGGTGTCGAAGGAATGGGTCGGGGCAGGCACCGCCTCGGTCGCACCCGGCGGCACCATCACGGTACGCGACAGCACCACGATCAGGGCCGAGGCATTGGCGCACCAGGAACGGTTGAATTCATTCAACAGGCCCAGCAGGCTGTCCCACGCGGGCGTGCCACGGCGTGCATAGACGAAGCGCCAGGGCTGGGCGTTGTAAGCCGACGGTGCCCAGCGGGCAGCTTCGAGGAAGGTCAGGACGGTTTCTTCGGAGATCTCGGCACCGTTGTAGGCGCGCGGGGACCAGCGGTTCAGGAATTGCGGATCGATGGGATAGTCGGCGTTGCGCGGATTGGCGGACATGCTTTTTTCCTATGGTGATGAGGGTGGATGAATTCAGGCAGCAGGCATCTTAGCAGCGCAGCACCTTTCCTGCAGAGCCAGCCACGCGGCCATAAAAAACCCGCGCACCTTGCGGCGGCGGGTTAAATCCAATTCTCAGGGGTGATGAATTGGAGGGGGAGGAACTTCAGAATAACGATGGCCCTCGCGCGCCTCCAACGTTTTTACACGCTGTAACATCCGTTGCAATTGTGCAGTGGACTGTGGGGAAACTGTCAGGAATGGTGTTTCCCCTGCCATCCATGGCCGACGCGGCTTTGCGCCGCCCCGGCTCATTTCCCGATACAGAACCGCGAAAAGATCACCCCCAGCAAATCATCCGGCGTGAACTTGCCCGTGATGCTGGACAAGCGTTCCTGCGCCAATCGAAGCTCCTCCGCAAACAGATCCAGCGCATGTTCGCCGGCCTCATTGTCCAACGCCGCGTGCGCCGCTGCATGGGCCAGATGCTCATCGGCCGCCTTGAGCGCCAGCAAATGCCGCTCGCGCGCGAGATAACGCGATTCCACCGTCTGCTGCCAGCCGGCAATGCGCAGCAGTTCCGCACGCAGCAGGTCCACGCCCTGCCCCTCGGCGGCCGACAGATAGACGTGCGTGGCGTCGGGCATCGGATCGACGGCCGGCTTGTGGCCCGAACGGTCGATCTTGTTCCAGATGCGGATGATGGGCACACCCTCGGGGAAGCGCGCGGTGATCTTTTCATCTTCCAGCGTCGGGCCACGGTCCGCATCCAGCATGTGCAGGATCACGTCCGCCTTGGCCACCTCGGCCCAAGTGCGCTCGATGCCGATGCGCTCGACCTCATCCGGGCCGCTGCCATCTTCGCCCGCCTCGCGAATGCCGGCCGTATCGATGATGTTGAGCGGCATGCCTTCAATCTGTATCGTCTGCGTCACCTTGTCGCGGGTGGTACCGGCGATCGGCGTGACGATGGCCACATCCGATCCGGCCAGCACGTTCAACAGCGAAGACTTGCCCACGTTGGGCTTGCCAGCCAGCACCGCATTGAGGCCATCACGCAGCAAGGCCCCTTGCGCGGCATGCTTGAACACCTCTTCCAGCGTGCTGCGGATGGTGGCCAGCTGGCCGCGTGCGTCGCTCTGCTTCAGGAAATCGATTTCTTCCTCGGGGAAGTCCAGCGTCGCTTCCACCAGCATGCGCAGGCGCGTGACCTGGTCCACCAGCTCGTGGATCACCTTGGAGAAGGCCCCCGAGAGCGATTCGGAAGCCGACTTGGCCGCCGCTTCGGTGGTGGCCTCGATCAGGTCGGCCACGGCCTCGGCCTGGGCCAGGTCGATCTTGTCGTTCAGGAAGGCGCGCTGGGTGAATTCACCCGGCTCGGCCAGGCGCAGGCCGATCTCGTTGCCCGCCTGCACGCAGCGCGCCAGCAGCATCTGCATCACCACCGGGCCACCGTGGCCCTGCAGTTCGAGCACGTCCTCGCCGGTATAGGAATGCGGCGCCGGGAAGTGGATCGCCAGGCCCTGGTCGATCGGGCTGCCATCCTCGTTGAGGAAGGGCAGGTAGGTGGCGTGACGCGGTGCCAGGCTGTCGCGGCCGCAGACGGCGCGGATCACCGGGGCCAGGTTCTTGCCTGAGATGCGGACCACGCCAATGCCCCCGCGTCCGGGTGCAGTGGCGATGGCGGCAATGGGAGAAGAATCGAAAGTCATCTGCGAATACTTGTTGTTGTGTTGATGTGAGCCCGCCGCTGCATCCCCCTCGGAGCAACAGCGTAAAGCCATGTTAACCCTGCTTGCGTTCTACGACCGAAAAAAAACCCGTGGATTCCACGGGTTTTTCCTTTGATGGCCTGCAAGAACCGGATTACTTGGTCTTGCCGCTCTCGATGTTGCGGGTGATCACCCATTGCTGCGCGATCGACAGGATGTTGTTCGTCACCCAGTACAGCACCAGGCCGGACGGGAAGAAGAAGAACATGAACGAGAACACCAGCGGCATGAACATCATCACCTTGGCCTGGACCGGATCCGGCGGCGTCGGGTTCAGCTTGGTCTGCAGGAACATCGAAGCGGCCATGATGATCGGCAGCAAACCGATGGGCATGTTGAAGTACGGGATGGTACCGAACAGGCGGTCCGGGGCGGTCAGGTCATGCACCCAGCCCAGCCACGGGGCGCCGCGCATTTCCACCGAGGCCAGCAGCACCGAATACAGCGCAATGAACACCGGGATCTGGATCACGATGGGCAGGCAGCCACCCAGCGGATTGATCTTCTCGGTCTTGTAGAGCGCCATCATCTCGCGATTCATGGCCTGCGGGTCGCCCTTGTGGCGTTCGCGGATGGCTTGCATCTTGGGCGAGACCGCCTTCATCTTGGCCATGCTGCGATAGCTGGCCGCCGACAGCGGGAAGAACACCAGCTTGATCAGCACGGTCAGCAGGATGATGGTCCAGCCCCAGTTGCCCACCAGGTTGTGGATGTGGGTCATCAGCCAGAAGATCGGCTCGGCGATCACGGTCAGGTGGCCGTAGTCACGCACCAGGTCCAGGCCCGGGGCAATCGCTTGCAGGGTCTTGGAGACGGTGGGGCCGGAATACAGCTGGCTGTCCATGGTCACGCTGGCATTCGGTGCCACGCTGCCCAGCGGCAGGATGGAACCGACCGCGTACAGGTTGTCGCCGACCTTCTTGCTGAAGATGTCGCGCTGCGCGTTCTGCGGCGGGATGAAGGCCGAGACGAAGTAGTGCTGCACCATGGCGATCCAGCCATTGTCCGCCTTGTTGACGTGCTGCTGCTTGCCGTTGGCGATCTTCTCGAAGTCCAGCTTCTCGAAGTGCTCGGTGCTGCTGTAGACGGCAGGACCGGTGAAGGTGCTGTAGAAGTGCGATTCGCCGCCCGGCTTGTTGCCGTCGCGCACCAGCTGCAGGTACAGCGACGGGTTGATCGCCGCACCCGTGGTGTTGGTCACGGTGTGCTTGACGTCGATCAGGTAGCTGTCGCGCTTGAAGGTGTAGGTCTTGGTCAGCTTCACGCCGCCCTGCTCTGCCACCAGCACCAGTTGCACTTCATTGCCGTTGTCCAGCGAACGGGCGCCGGGCTGTGCGGTGAAGATGGTCTTGTGGTTGGGGAAGGGACCGCCGATCAGGCCCGACTCCGCCAGGTACATGTGGCCGGGTTCGGAATCGAACAGCACGACATTCTTGGTCGGGTCGACCACGTCGGGTTGCTTCAACAGTTCCAGGCGCTTCAACTCACCGCCCACGGTATCGATGCTGGCCTTGACCAGGTCCGTGGTGATGGTGATGGTTTCGCCCTTGGTGGCGGCAGCCACGTCAGCGCCGGGGACCGCGCCAGGTGCCGGTGCGGGCGTACCGGCCTGCGGCACGGGGGAGCCGGTCGGGCTGGCGGTGGGTGCGGCCGGATTGGCGGCGGCTTGCTCCTGAGTCGGGTTGGCCGACGGGAAGAACATCGACTGATGTCCGTTATGGCGCATCCAGCCATCCCACAGCAGCAGCAGGGAGAAGGAGAATACAACCCACAGGACGGTACGTTTGATATCCATATGCGTATTGATGAGTTCAGGAGTGGCTGCAACCGTCAGCGGCCACAGGGGGAGACAGCCGCGCGACCGAAGACGGCAGCGCAGTGGTCGGGGAATCGGGAACGACGGAAGAAGACGGGCTGTTCGCCTGCGCCTGGGCTTGCGCCTCGGCCGAGCCGGGCACGAAATCGAGCCCGCCGGCATGCCAGGGATGGCATTTGCACAGGCGCTTGCCGGCCAGCAGGCTGCCCTTGAGCGCGCCATGCAGACGGACCGCCTCGGCAGCGTAGTCGGAACAGCTGGGATAGAAACGGCAATTCTGCCCCAGGAAAGGGCTCACTCCCAGCTTGTAGGCACGTAACAGCAGGAGCAGAGGGGTCTTCATCACTTCCTGTTTTCCTGGCTATTTCCTGGCGAACGCGGGGGCGCTCGGCAGGAAGGCGAACAATTGCATCAGTTCGGCGCGCAGCGTGGCCTTGACGGACGCGCTGCGGGCAGGATCCTTCCTGGTATTGACCGGGCGCGACAGGCGCACGATGCAGTCCACGGCAGGCAGTTCAGCCTGGCGAAACAGCTCGCGCGTGGCCCGCTTGATCGTGTTGCGGGTGACCGCACGAGGCGCCAGCCGCTTGGCCGCCACCACGCCCAGACGGGCTTGCGGCAGGCTGTTGCGGCGTGCGTACAACACGAAATGCTCGGTACGATACACGGGGCGCAAACGAAAAACGGATGAAAACTCATCCGTTTTAACGATTCGCCGATCGCGTGGGAAGTCGCCTGCTTGACGTGCTGGAAGCGGTGTACGGACGTCCGTCACACGAAACGGCAGCGCAAAGCCCCGGCTTAAACTGCAGCCAGACGCTTGCGGCCCTTGGCGCGGCGGGCGTTGATCACGGCACGGCCGCCACGGGTGGCCATACGGGCACGGAAACCATGGGTACGCTTGCGACGCACGACGGAAGGTTGGTAAGTACGTTTCATGTTGGACTCGCTAAGTTGGGCTGCCTTGGAGCAAACAGCAAAAATAAATCGGAATTCTGGAACCGCTTTCGGTGTGCCTGTTCCGCATCACCGATGCCCTGCCGCCTGTATGAGCCGGCAGCCCCTGCATCGCTGACACCATTAACTCTGTTGGCCTCTGCCGCCTCCCGGTGTGATCACTGGGTAATCGACCGGTGGACAACTGAAACAGCACTGCGTCGGCACCGCGCGCAATTCTTCAGATGGTGAACCCTGAATTAGACTGCATTTTCTACTTAGCTGTCAATGACTTATGCGCTTTTACGCCCTCCCCGGCCCCATCGACGGCCGGGTTCGGGGCCAAGGCGTGGTGGAATTGCCGCATTCGCCCGGGATCCCCTCTTTCCGGCCACCACCCGAGCAGCAAAAACCACGATATGAAGTTGCTTGCAGGACATCACCCCGGATCCGGTAAAAGATTCACCCGATGGGCTCACAGCATGAAGAAAACGCAGACACCCCATGCGCCACACGCATGAACAAATCCGTAAATCATCTAAAGCATTTTTCCAGCGCGGCTGGACATCGGTGCGCCGGGACTGTCCATGGGAGGCGAATGAGGCAGATCAGCAACAGAGGGAGAGCCCAATCGTCCTGTTACAAAAAAGATGCGTCATGCAAGCTGCACCCTGCAATATGACAAACATGCCTGGCACGATTCCAGCTATAAGGGAGATGAAGCAAAGAGACCGGTGTGCAGGCAGGAACGCATTGCACCGGCAGGAGGAGACCGGCAGCATCGCCAGCCAATCGCCGCGCTGGCCTGCGCAACCGCCCGAGCGGCATTGTCCGCCTGTTCCCTCCCGCCGGCTATCAGGGTTTTCACGATGGCGCGCTGCGCGAAAATAGCGCACCGTGAGGTCAACCGCTGAAGCAATCCGCACATTGAAAGAGCATGATGTGAATGAAGCAGCGAATATCCCTGCACACGCAAGGGGATCAACGCTTCACCCCAATGCGCGGGAAAGTGCAAAGAAAATCCAGCGCTTGGTGAATGAATCTGCACCATAGGGATCAACAAGCGGATGCAAAAAAAGGAATAGAATAAAACCACGATCTGAAAAGATCTTCGCATCACGCTGTAGAAGCTACGGCTTTCAAAGAACACACCGGCAATGACGCAATACAGAGTCACCGACGCGTTCTTCGATAACCGCAGATGGCAAGTCCAGACATATGAATCTGTTTCGTACTTTTTTGAGAGCGACGGAGGTGGTATGGATATCTACAGCAGCTTTGCAAGCCGGTTCGACAAGACCAGAGAAGAAGAATTATCGCTTGAAGAGTATCTGAATCTTTGCAAGAACGACCCGGCAGTCTATGCATCGGCTGCCGAACGGATGCTGATGGCCATCGGCGAACCGGAGAAGGTCGACACCCGGGAAGATCCGCGCCTCTCGCGCATCTTTGCCAACAAGGTCATCAAGGTCTATCCCGCCTTCAAGGAATTCTATGGCGCGGAAGAAGTGATCGAGCAGGTGGTTTCGTATTTCCGCCATGCCGCGCAAGGTCTGGAAGAGAAGAAGCAGATCCTTTATCTGCTGGGCCCGGTCGGTGGCGGCAAGTCCTCCATTGCCGAGCGCTTGAAGCAGCTCATGGAGCAGGTGCCCTTCTATTCCATCAAGGGTTCGCCGGTCAATGAATCCCCGCTGGGCCTGTTCGATTACGACGAAGACGGCCCCATCCTCGAAGAGCAGTACGGCATCCCGCGCCGCTATCTCAAACCCATCCTGAGCCCCTGGGCCGTCAAGCGCCTGCACGAGTACAACGGCGACATCCGCCAGTTCCGCGTGGTCAAGCGCTATCCGTCCATCCTGCGCCAGATCGGCATTTCCAAGACCGAGCCGGGTGATGAAAACAACCAGGACATTTCCACCCTGGTCGGCAAGGTGGACATCCGCAAGCTGGAACAGTATTCGCAGGACGATGCCGACGCCTACAGCTACTCGGGCGGCCTGTGCCTGTCCAACCAGGGCCTGCTGGAATTCGTGGAAATGTTCAAGGCCCCCATCAAGGTGCTGCACCCGCTGTTGACGGCCACGCAGGAAGGCAACTTCAAGGGCACCGAAGGTTTTGGTGCGATCCCCTTCGATGGTGTCATCCTGGCCCACTCCAACGAATCGGAATGGAAGGCCTTCCGCAACAACAAGAACAATGAAGCGCTGCTGGACCGCATCTTCATCGTCAAGGTGCCGTATTGCCTGCGCGTGTCCGAAGAAATCAAGATCTACGAGAAGCTGATCCGCAGCTCTTCGCTCGGCAAGGCCACGTGCGCACCGGGTACGCTGAAGATGATGGCGCAGTTCTCGGTACTGACGCGCCTGAAGGAACCGGAAAACTCCAGCCTCTTCTCCAAGATGCAGGTCTATGACGGCGAGAACCTGAAGGATACCGATCCGAAAGCCAAGTCCTATCAGGAATATCGCGACTATGCCGGTGTCGATGAGGGCATGAACGGCATCTCCACGCGCTTCGCCTTCAAGATTCTTTCGCGCGTGTTCAACTTTGATACCACCGAGGTAGCGGCCAACCCGGTGCACCTGATGTACGTGCTGGAACAGCAGATCGAACGCGAACAATTCCCGCAGGAGACCGAGCAGAAATATCTCTCCTTCGTGAAGGACACGCTGGCCTCGCGCTACGCCGAATTCATCGGCAAGGAAATCCAGACCGCGTACCTGGAATCGTATTCGGAATATGGCCAGAACGTCTTCGACCGTTACGTGACCTATGCCGACTTCTGGATCCAGGACCAGGAATACCGCGATCACGATACCGGCGAGAGCTTCGACCGCGCGGCCCTGAATGCGGAACTGGAGAAGATCGAGAAGCCGGCCGGCATCAGCAATCCCAAGGACTTCCGCAACGAGATCGTCAACTTCGTGCTGCGCGCACGGGTCAACAACGGTGGCAAGAATCCGCTGTGGACCAGTTACGAAAAACTGCGCGTGGTGATCGAGAAGAAGATGTTCTCCAATACCGAAGACCTGTTGCCGGTGATTTCCTTCAACGCCAAGGGCTCCACCGAGGAAATGCAGAAACACGAAGACTTCGTCAATCGCATGGTCAGCAAGGGATACACGCCCAAGCAGGTGCGCCTGCTGTGCGAATGGTACCTGCGCGTGCGCAAGTCCTCGTAAGCGCCGCTGTTGCGCATCGCCCGCTGCATGCGTGGCGATGCGCGCGGCGACCCTTCGGCGCCGTGCGCCTGGCGCACCGCCGACCACTAGCAGGAGAACCGAGTGCTGCATCAGATCATCGACCGCAGGCTGGCTGGCAAGAACAAGAGCATCGCCAACCGGGAGCGCTTCCTGCGGCGCTTCAAGGGGCATATCCAACGTTCGGTGGCGGACGCCGTGCGCGACCGCAGCATTACCGATCTCGAAAAATCGAAGAGCATCAGCATCCCGCGCAAGGATGTCTCGGAGCCCTTCTTCCATCACGGCAAGGGCGGCAAGCGCGAAGCCGTGCATCCGGGCAACCAGGATTACCTGCAGGGTGACCGCATCCCGCGCCAGAACGGCGGCAGCGGCGGTGGTGGCGGCAGCAGTGCCAGCAACGACGGCGAAGGACAGGACGATTTCACCTTCGAACTGACCCGCGAAGAATTCATGCATTACTTCTTCGAGGACCTGGAACTGCCGCGCCTGGTGGAAACCAACCTGCTGCAGGTACCGAACTGGAAGAACCAGCGGGCCGGTTATTCGGTCGACGGTTCGCCCAACAACATCGACGTGGTGCGCTCGCTGCGTTCCTCGCTGGGCCGCCGCATCGCCCTGGGCGGGCCGCTGCAGCGCCAGCTCGACGTGGCCGAGGAAACCCTGGCCGAGATGAAGCGCAAACCCGAGGAGCACAGCGCCGACATCCCGTTGCTGGAAGAGGAAGTGAAGCATTTACGCGCCCGCATCCTGCGCATCCCCTTCATCGACCCCTTCGACCTGCGCTATGTGAACAGGGTGCGCCAGCCGCAACCCTCCAGCCGCGCCGTGATGTTCTGCGTGATGGACGTGTCGGGCTCGATGGATGAGCAGCGCAAGGATCTGTCGAAGCGCTTCTTCATCCTGCTGTATCTCTTCCTCACGCGCAATTACGAACACATCGAAGTGGTCTTCATCCGCCATCACACCCGCGCCGATGAAGTCGATGAAAACACTTTCTTCCATTCGCAGGAAAGCGGCGGCACGGTGGTCTCCAGCGCGCTGGAGCTGATGCACGACATCATCACCAAACGCTATTCGCCCAGCGAGTGGAACATCTATGGCGCGCAAGCCTCGGACGGCGACAACTGGAACGACGATTCTCCCAAGTGCCGTGAACTATTGGAGTCCTCGATCCTGCCGCTGACGCGCTACTTCGCCTACATCCAGGTAGCCGAGCCGGAACAGAACCTGTGGACCGAGTACATGCAGCTGATCGAATCGCATCCGCACTTCGCCATGAAGAAGGTGCAATCGGCCGCCGAGATCTACCCGGTCTTCCGCGAACTCTTTGAAAAGCAGGTGCACGCATGAACAGCCGCTTCAAGCATG
The DNA here is from genome assembly GCF_009668275.1 of Herbaspirillum sp. CAH-3. Taxonomy (NCBI): domain Bacteria; kingdom Pseudomonadati; phylum Pseudomonadota; class Betaproteobacteria; order Burkholderiales; family Oxalobacteraceae; genus Herbaspirillum; species Herbaspirillum sp. CAH-3. The sequence continues at coordinate 87,009 of NZ_VSWE01000021.1, forward strand.
ACCCGCTGCCTTGCCCCTCGGACTGGAGCTTTGATCTCATCGAGCGCTACAACGAGGAAATCGCACGCGTGGCCAAGGGGTACGAGCTGGACATCTATCCCATCCAGCTGGAGATCATCTCGGCCGAGCAGATGATGGATGCCTATGCCTCGCACGGCATGCCGGTCAACTATCGCCACTGGTCCTACGGCAAGCATTTCATGCTCACCGAACGCGATTACAAGCGCGGGCAGATGGGCCTGGCCTATGAGATCGTGATCAACTCGGACCCCTGCATCGCCTACCTGATGGAAGAGAACACGATGACCATGCAGGCCCTGGTCATCGCCCATGCAGCCTATGGGCACAACTCCTTCTTCAAGGGCAATTACCTGTTCCAGTTGTGGACGGATGCCAGCGCCATCATTGATTATCTGGTGTATGCGCGCAATTACATCGCCGAGTGCGAAGAGCGGCATGGCTTCGAACGCGTGGAAGAATTGCTGGACTCCTGCCATGCGCTGATGAACTACGGCGTAGACCGCTACAAGCGTCCGCAACGCCTGTCGCTGGCGCAGGAGAAGGCGCGCCAGCGTGAGCGCGAGGCCTACATGCAATCACAGGTCAATGAACTGTGGCGTACCCTGCCGGCCAAGAAGGAAACGGCCGCTGCAGCCGTGGAAGGCCGCTTCCCGTCCGAGCCACAGGAGAACCTGCTGTATTTCGCCGAGAAGAATGCGCCCCTGCTGGAGCCGTGGGAACGCGAGGTGATCCGCATCGTGCGCAAGGTCGGCCAGTATTTCTATCCCCAGCGCCAGACCCAGGTGATGAACGAAGGCTGGGCCACCTTCTGGCATTACACGCTGTTGAATACGCTGTATGACCAGGGCCGCCTGACCGATGGTTTCATGATGGAATTCCTGCATTCGCACAGCAATGTGGTGTTCCAGCCGCCCATCACCAAGCCGTATTACAACGGCATCAATCCGTATGCACTGGGCTTCTCGATGATGAGCGACATCCGCCGCATCTGCGAGAACCCTACCAATGAAGACCGCGAGTGGTTCCCCGACATCGCCGGGCGCAACTGGCTCGATACCTTGCAGTACGTGATGCGCAACTACAAGGACGAGAGTTTCATCGCGCAATATCTCTCGCCCAAGCTCATGCGCGACATGCGCATGTTTGCCGTGCTCGATGACGAGGCGCGCAGCGAGATCGAGGTCTCGGCCATCCACAACGAACGCGGCTTCCAGTACGTGCGCCAGGCGCTGTCCCGGCAGTACGACATCAACCACCGCGAACCCAACATCCAGGTCTGGTCGGTCAACACGCGCGGCAACCGCAGCCTGACGCTGCGCCACTTCCGCAGTGACGGCCGCTCGCTGGGCGACAGTACCAACGAGGTGCTGCGCCACATGGCGCGGTTGTGGCAGTTCGACGTCTATCTGGAAAGCGTGGACGACAACGGCTACATCGTGCAGCGCTATGAATGCGTGGCCGAGAACCGGTATGCTCTGCGTTCGTGAGTGACCGCTGCCAGGAGTGACCATGCCCGCCGCCCCCGCTACCCCGCGCCCGCCGATCTCGGCCCAGACCATCCCGCTGTTTCCGCTGGCCAGCACGCTCTTCCCGGAAGGGCGGCTGCCACTGCAGATCTTCGAGGTGCGTTACCTGGACATGATCGGCAAGTGCATCGCCGAGGGCAGCAGCTTCGGCGTGGTGGCGCTGACGGAAGGGTCGGAGGTACGGCGGCCCGGCCAGAGCGAACGCTTCGTCGGTGTGGGCACGCTGGCGCGCATCCAGGAATGGAGCACGCCCTCCCCCGGCCTCATGCGCATCGCCTGCCTGGGCGGCGAGCGTTTCCGCATCCTGCAGGCCGAACAGCAGAAACATGGACTATGGACCGCGCAGGTGGAGATGATGGAAGCGGACCGTGCCGTGACGATCCCTGAAGAGCTGCGCAATACCTCGCAGGCGCTGGACAACCTGCTGCAATCGGTACGGCGCCAGGGCCTGCCGGATAGCGAAGTGCCCATCGCTGCGCCTTACCGGCTGGACGATTGCGGCTGGGTGGCCAACCGCTGGGCAGAGATGATGCCCATCTCCGTGAACCTCAAGCAGAGCCTGCTGGCGCTGGACAATCCGCTATTGCGGCTGGAGCTGGTGCAGGATGCACTGGATGAGCTGGGCTGGCTGAAATAGTTGGTTATTTCCATATTGCAACTAACTATCCCGCTTCAGATTTCCTGAAATTCCTCCCACCCCGTCACGGCGCCACGCCGCTGATCCCCGCCTCGGCCAGCAGCGCCGACATCCCCGACCAGAAGATCTGGATCCCGATACACAGCAGGATGAAAGCCGACAGGCGCAACACCACCATGGTGCCCAGCCGCCCCATCAGGTTCACCAGCTTGTGGGCATAGTTGTAGCAAAGGAAGATCACCAGCGCCGTGAGCGCGGCACCCAGGGCGGCACTGCCGACAGAGATCACCCAGTCCAGCAGGCGCGTCGGCGTATTGGCACCCAGCGTGATGGACGCGGCGATGGTGCCGGGGCCGACGGTCAGGGGGAAGCTCATCGGATAGAAGCTGCGCGCCTTGATTTCTTCGTCGGGCAGGTCTTCGTCATAGGTCTTGGCCACTTGGGTGGGGATGGAGCTGTCCTGGCTGTTGTCGTTGAGCAGTTTCCAGCCTGAGACCGCCACCAGCAGGCCCCCGCCCACACGCACGATGGGCAGCGAGATGCCGAAGAAGGTCAGCACGTGCGAACCGATGAAGATAGCCGCCACCAGCATGAACCAGCAATTGATGGCGACCTGGCGCGCAATGCGCTTTTCGGTGCTGCGGCTGACGTTGCCCAGCAGGTTGGCGAAGACCGGCGCGATGCCCAGGGGATTGAGAATGGGCAAGAGCGTGACCGGGATCAGGACGACCGCCTTGAGGAAAAGGATGAACATGGCGCAATCAGGAATAAACGGCGAATAATCGGCATTGAAGGTTGACCCGGCAGCGTAGCTGAAAGCCGCTACGCTGCCAACCACGGCCGCATCTGCCGTTGCGCGCTCGTCCCCTTTTCCCTCAGGCGGCCCGCAGGCGCATGCCGCGCACGCGGCTCAGGAGCAGCAGCGCCACGGCCAGGTTCAGCAGGTTCCAGGCGATGCCATTGGCGAAGGCTGCATGGTAGTTGCCGGTGAGGTCGAAGATCTTGCCCGACATCCAGCCGCCCAGCGCCATGCCGAACATGGTGGCCATGATGACGGCGCCCACGCGCTGGCCGGCTTCGGCCGCAGGGAAGTATTCGCGCACGATGATGGCGTAGGACGGCACGATGCCGCCCTGGAACAGCCCGAACAGGGCCGAGATGAGATAGAGCGAGGCCAGGCTGTCGAAGGGGATGAACAGCAGCAGCGACAGGCCCTGCAGGGCCGAGCCCAGCAGCAGCGTGCGCAGGCCGCCGATGCGGTCGCAGATGGCGCCGGAGACCAGGCGGCTGACCACGCCACAGGCCAGCATCAGCGAGAGCATCTGGGCGCCGCGTGCCGGGCCGTAGCCGAGGTCGCCGCAGTAGGCCACGATGTGGACCTGGGGCATGGCCATGGCCACGCAACAGGCCACACCGGCCACGCACAGCAGCAGCTGGGCGGAGCCCGGTGCCAGGCCGAAGGGGCGCGGGCCGCCGCCGGCGCGGGTGCTGGCCGGGCCGCTGTCCTGCAGCGGCGGCCGGGCGCGCATGAGCAGGGCCAGGCTGCACATGATGAGGCTGCAGGCGATGCCCATGCCGATGTAGGTGTGCTGCCAGCCGACGCTGTCGACGAAGTGCTGGATGATGGGCGGCCACAGTGCGCCGCCCAGGTAGTTGCCGCTGGCGCACACCGCCACGGCGATGCCGCGCCGCTTGCGGAACCACAGCGAGGTATCGGCCACCAGCGGCGAGAAGGTACAGGCGGTGCCCAGCAAGCCGATCAGCAGGCAATGGGCGGCCATGAAGCACCAGATGTTGGGCGCCAGCGCGGCCGCGATGAAGCCTGCGCCCAGGCAGGCCCCGCCCAGCAGCAGCGGGCGCATGATGCCGTAGCGGTCGGCCATGCGGCCCATGAAGAGGCCGCCGACGCCCACACCCAGCATGGTGAGGGTATAGGGCATGGAGGCCAGTCCGCGATCTACCTGGAAATGCGCCTGCACTGCCGGCAGCACCACCGCCATCACGTACATGCCGCTGGCGCCCACGATCATGAGGACCATGGTGATGCACAGGCGCAGTACGGCGTAGGAGGAATCGACCTGGTAACGGTCGGTGGGTGCGGGGCTTGCGGG
>NZ_VSWE01000022.1:0-89771 GCF_009668275.1 Herbaspirillum sp. CAH-3
CCCAGAAGGCGCGCTGGCCGCGTTGCACGTCAGGGCTGGTGGCACCACCACCAGCCCTGACGCGCGCCTTGCCAGCACGCCTTCTGGGGGCAACGCATCTCACAGATTGAATGTGAACAGGCCCTAGTGGATGATGAAGCTCGAGGCCGGCCTCACTTGCCTCCGGTGACGTCCAGAAAGGTCCCGGTACTGAAGGAAGCTTCCTCGCTGGCCAGCCAGAGAATGGCGCGCGCCACTTCCTCGGGCTGCCCGCCCCGCCCCATGGGAATGGATTCCCTGACCCGGTTGACCCGGTCCGGTTCGCCACCACTGGCGTGCATGTCGGTGTAGATGTGGCCGGGCCGCACGCAGTTGACGCGGATGCCTTCGCGGGCGACTTCCTTGGCCAGTCCCGTGGTGAAGGTTTCCAGTGCGCCCTTCGAGGCGGCGTAGTCGACATACTCGTTGGGACTGCCCAGGCGCGCCGAGGCCGACGACACGTTGATCACCACCCCGCCCCTGCCCTGGTGCCGATAGGCCATACGCCTGATCGCCTGCTGCGCGCACAGCATGGGACCGATGGCATTGACCGCGAAGATGCGCTGCATGCGTGCGAAACCCAGGTCTTCCATGCGTGACTGGCGCTCCAGCATGGCCGCATTGTTGACCAGCACATCGATGCGGCCGAAGCGCGCATCGATGGCAGCGAAGAGCTGCGCCACCTGGTCCGGGTCGGCACTGTCGGCCCGCAGCGCCAGCGCCCGTGCGCCGCGCTGCGCGATATCGGCCGCCACCGAATCGGCCGCTGCCGCATCGTGCAGATAGCTGAAGGCCACATCGTAGCCGCGTTCGGCGGCCAGCCGCGCGGTGGCAGCGCCCATGCCGCGGCTGCCGCCGGTGATGAGGATGACGGGCTTGGTTGTTGCATGAGTCATGTCGGATCTCCTTGGAGTGAGCAAAACGGCAGGGGAGCAGGGGCGGGAGCAGCCACCGGATCAACCGATCAGTACCGTCCCCGCTGCAATGGCGGCACAGGCCAGTACCCGTGGCCAGCTCAGCGTCTCGCCCAGGAACAGCCGGCCGATGATGGCGGCAAACAACACGCTGGTTTCGCGCAGCGCCGAGACCGCGCCCATGGGCGCCAGCGCCATGGCCTGGATGACGATGCCATAGGCCAGCAGCGACACCAGCCCGCCCGCGAAGGCGGTGGCAAACGTCGCCGCCGATGCGGGGGGCTGCCACAATGCACGGGGGCCGCGCCAGGCCATGAAGACGGCGGGCATCAGCAAGCCCCATCCGGCGCACATCCATGCGGTATAGGCCATGGGGTTGCCCGAGAGGCGCACACCGAGGCCATCGACCACGCTGTAGGCCGCGATGAAACAGCCGGTCCCCAGGGCATAGCGCAGGCCGGGCAGTGCCACCCTGCGTCCCCGGAATGCCAGGGCGATGATGCCGCCCGATACCAGCCCGATGCCCAGCAGCGCCAGCGGTCCCGGCGTCTCGCCGGCGAGCAGGGCCGCGCCCAGCGTGACCAGCAGGGGCGAGCTTCCACGCGCGATCGGATAGGTTTGGCCCAGCTCACCGCTGCGGTAACTGCGCACCAGGAACAGGTTGTAGCCCACGTGCAGCAGGGCAGAGAGCACTCCATACGGCCAGCTGGCCGGCAACGGTACCGGCAGCCACGGCGTGGCGGCCAGGCTGGCCAGGGCTACGGCCAGGCACATCACGGTCATCGACCAGAGGCGGTCGGCGCCGTTGCGCAGCAGCGCATTCCAGCTGGCATGCAGGAAGGCGGCAAGGAGGATGAGCAGGACGACAGGCAAAGGCATGCGCCATGGTAAGCAGGAGCGCCGCCGGACAGAAGCGAAGTCTCCTCATCCCGTCATGAGCAAATCCTCATGCCTGGCGCCGAGGCGGTGCCCCCGCATCTCAGTAGCGCGCACCGGCGGCCTGTGACTGCGCCAGCAGCCAGGCACGGAAACTGGCCACGTGCGGCTGCGTCTCCACGCCCTTGGGGCAGACGAAGTAATAGGCCAGCGGGGAAGGCAAGGCCAGCTCGAACAGCCGCACCAGGCTGCCATTGGCCAGTTCCTGCTCGACATGGCCGCTGCGGGCCAGCGCCACACCCTGGCCCAGCAGGGCCGCCTCAAGCGTCATGTTGGTATCGGCCAGGCGCACGCTTTCCCGCAAGGCCGAAACGCTTACCCCGGCTTGCTGGAACCACAGGTCCCATTTCGGCACCATGTCGGCCCCCGCGCGCGTGAGCAGGGGATAGCGGCGCAGGTCGGCCGGCTTGCGCGGCATGCCCAGGCGCGCCAGCAGGGCCGGGCTGGCCACCGGGAACACCTGCTCGCGGAACAGGAATTCGGAAAACAGGCTGGGATAGTGGCCGGGGCCGAAGCGGATCGCCACATCCGGTTCGGACGGCGTGAAGTGGATGGCCGTATCGGTGGTCTCCAGCGTCACCAGCAGCTCGGGATGGGCCTGTGCCAGCGCCGGCAGCCGGGGCAGCAGCCATTTGAGCGCGAAGGAATAGGTGGTACTGACCTTCAGCGGCTGCCGCCCTTCCTGTGCGCGCAGCTCGGCCAGGGTGGCTTCAAGGCGGGCGAAGAACTCGCGCACCACCGGCGCCAGCGCGGCCCCGGCCGGGGTCAGTGTATTGGACTTGCCGCGCTGGAACAGCGGCATGCCCCACAGCGCTTCGAGGTGGCGCAGCTGGTGGCTGACCGCACTCTGCGTGACATGCAGCTCTTCCGAGGCGGAGGTGAAACTGGCATGGCGGGTGGCGACTTCAAAGGCCCGCAGGGTGGCCGTGGGGGGAAGGTCTCTCATGGGTGCGCTCAGGGATGGACGGCTGGAAACAACAGTCATGAACAAGAGCTCATGATAGCAACAGCCCCCGTCTTGCAGTCCGGAAAGCCCCTCGCAAGCGGACGAGAATGCAGCGAAGAATCGCGGCTATACATACCGTCTAATTTTAGATAATATGTATCACATGACCTCCCGCTCCCGCAAAAAGAAACCTGACCGTCCCGACCATGCCCTGCTGCTTTCGCAATTGCAGCAGGTGGCCAAGGGCCTGGGCGAGACCTTCGCACCGTTCTGCGAAGTGGTGCTGCACGACCTGCGGGACGCGGATCACTCCATCGTCGCCCTGCACAACAACCTGTCCGGCCGCGAGGTAGGAGATGCCACCACCGAACTGGGACTGGCACGCATCGCCGACGAGAGTTATCCGCAGGTCCTGACCAATTACGCCAACACCCTGCCCGACGGACGCCAGGCCAAGAGCACCTCGATCGGCATCAAGGATGCCGACGGCAAGTATGTGGCCGCCTTGTGCATGAATATCGACCTGACCCTGTTCGGCGCACTGCAAGGCATGCTGCGCCAGTTTGGCGGCATCGACAACGCGGTCCGCGTGGCCGAGACGCTGGAGCCGGCGGGCGCCGATGCATTGCGCCAGCGCATCGATGCCTTTGCCGCGCGGCTGTCGGCCACGCCGCGCAGCCTCAAGGCCGAGGACCGGCGCCAGCTCATGCGTGAGTTGCGGCAGTCCGGTTGCATGGATGTGCGGCGCTCCGCCGAAATCGTGGCCGCGCACCTGGGTGTATCGCGTGCGACGGTCTACAACGACGAGAAGGAGTGAGGGCGTCGCTCCGCGCCTTCATCGCTTGCCATGCCCAAGGTCCCCATCTTTCCATCCCACTTGAAGGAAACCTCATGATTCCGCTCTCCAGTGCTACCGAATTGCCCAGCTTTGCCGACGTCCTGCTGGCCGCCGAACGCATCAAGCCCTGGGCCCACAAGACGCCCTTGCTGCGCTCGCGCACGGCCGATGCGGAGGTAGGCGCGCAGCTGTTCTTCAAGTGCGAGAACTTCCAGCGCATGGGTGCCTTCAAGTTCCGGGGTGCCATGAATGCGCTTTCACAATTCGACAGCGAGCAGCGCAAGCATGGCGTGATCACCTTTTCCTCCGGCAACCACGCCCAGGGAACAGCGCTGGCGGCGCAGCTGCTGGGTATTCCGGCGGTAATCGTCATGCCCCAGGACGCGCCTGCGGCAAAGGTGGCTGCCACGCGAGGTTACGGTGCCGAGGTCGTGATGTATGACCGCTATACCGAGGACCGCGAAGCCATCGGTGCGCGCCTGGCGGCCGAACGCAAGATGACCCTGATCCCGCCCTACGACCATCCGCACGTGATGGCCGGCCAGGGAACGGCCACGCTGGAACTGCTGCAGGAAACAGGCCCGCTGGATGTACTCTTCGTCTGCCTGGGCGGCGGCGGCCTGCTCTCCGGCGCGGCACTGGCGGCGCGGGCGCTGTCGCCGGACTGCAAGATCTATGGCGTCGAGCCGGAAGCCGGCAACGATGGCCAGCAATCGCTGCGCGCAGGCCAGATCGTGCACATCGATACCCCCAAGACCATTGCCGATGGTGCCCAGACGCAGCACCTGGGCAAGTACACCTTCAAGGTCATCCGCGACATGGTAGACGACATCCATACGGTCAGCGATGCCGAGCTGGTGTCGGGCCTGCGCTTCTTTGCCGAGCGCATGAAGATGGTGGTGGAACCGACCGGCTGCCTGGGCTTTGCCGCGGCCCGCAAGCTGAAGGACCAGCTGCAGGGCAAGCGCGTGGGCGTGATCATCAGCGGGGGCAATATCGACCTGGGCAAGTTGTCGGGGTATTTGTCCTGATGATTGGCCGCATCAGTGACCCCAATCTCGCGCGGGGTCATTTTGGCTTACAGTGTTGAGCCTCATCATTGACTTAGCTCCCACCATTCAATCACAAGGACTGGAAACACCATGCCCCATCTCGTTCTGGAATACACCGATAATCTCGCGCTCGATGTGCAGCCCACGCTGCTCAAGCTCAACCAGGCACTGGTGGCCAGCGGCCACTTTGAAGAGAACGCCATCAAGGCGCGTGCCGTGCGCCTGGACAACTACCTGGTCGGTACCGCTGCCGAGGCCAAGCGTGCCTTCATCGCGCTGCGCCTGGCCATCCTGACCGGCCGCACGCTGGAAGAAAAGAAGTCGGTGTCGGACCTGCTGGGTGCGGCGATCCAGAAGGACCAGAGCTGGCCCAAGGATCTCCAGGTGCAGATCACCGTGGAAGTGGTCGACATGCAGCGCGAGACCTACTTCAAGGTCGCCCTGCAATAAGCCGATAGCGTGACCCTGCTGCCCTGGCAGCGGACACCCCAAAACAAAAAGCCGCGCGGTGCAAACCGGGCGGCTTTTTTTCGGGTGAAGGACACAGCGCGATGCTGTTCTTGTGATGCCGCGCTGCCTTATCCCCGATGCATCAGGCGTTCAGGACGCCAGTGCCGTTTCACGCAGGACCTCGCGGAACTGCACTACGTTGCCTTCCGGATCGAAGCCATCGCAGGCCCGGAAATCCGGTCCGTTCCATTCGGCCGCAGCGGGCTTCATGCCACCGCCGAGCTGCTCGGAAGACAGGCGTGTGTGGGCAAGTGAACGCACGGGGAGGAAGAGCTTCACCGGCACGTTCTCGCGCAGCACCGGTGGTGAACAAATCTCCACCTTGGCTGCCGTGGCTTGTGGAATCGCATGAATCACCAGCAGGAAATCCTCGGCCTCGATCACTACCTTCTCGGCCTGGGCCTGCTTGGGAACCACCGCCAGCACCTGCGCATAAAACGCGGCGAGGCGGGCTACATCTTTGGCGAACAGGACTGCGCCTGCTTTGGGCTGGGTCGACATCTCTGCTTTCAAAAACGTTGATCGGATCAAACAAGGAACGGCAGAGTTTATTTACGACCATGGCACTTGGCAAGCACTAATCGTCTGCCTGTGGCGACGCTGTTGTGTCGCCGTCAGGCGACGCCTTTCTGTCGCCCTTTGCATGAAATATTGCAGAGCAATATAAGAATCCGCTGACAAGCGAAAGTGGTGCTGTCCGATGTTCATTTCAGCGCGTTGAAACTAAGGTTATCCATCGCCGAGAAGAGACTAGCAAAACGTCAATTGTCAGCATGATCAGCCAAGCTGTTTGTATGTGATCGGAATAGCATCGTTTCAGCTTCGAACGCGTATAAATTGTAAGAGGATGTTCCAAAACGGTTTACTTCCGAACTTGATCTGCTACCTTGATGTCGCAGGGCAACATGATGTGCAGTGAAGAAAAAGAAAAATATTTCCACTTGCGCACCGAGATGCCACGCCGTCCTCCCCACTGCATTCCACGATGCGCTGACGGCGACCAACGACAACGCCATATAACCCTCACGAGTAACGCGCCATGAACATTCGAGACCTGCACGCTCAGTACACTCCCGAACGCTCCATTTTCAAGCGGTCCACCTCAGCGCATCGTGCCTTGAGCGAAGGCACCGCCGACCGCATCGAACTCGCGCACACCGACAGCGATGCCGATGCCTGGCTGGAGCCGGCGCTGTCCGATTTCATTTCGCTGGCGTCCAGCGTCTGCGGTACGCCCATGGGCATGTTCAGCCAGCTGCATGCCGACATCGGGCTGCAGCATCCTTACCTCTCCGTCAACAACGGCCGCGGCGACGCGCGCAACCAATGGTGGCGCTTCCCTGGCCAGACCGGCGTACTGCGCAACGCGGTGGACTTCTCCTTGTGTGAAATGGCCGCACGCACGCCCGGCCAGATCACCGAAGTCAATGACCTCAGCAGCGACCTGCGCTTTGCCACCGGCGCGCTGGCACGTGGCAATCCGGCGGTGCGCTTTTATGCGGGTGTACCGCTCGTGTCGGGCAATGGCGACACCCTGGGCACGCTGTGCGTGATGGACCGCGAACCGCGCACGCTCACCCCGGCACAACGTGACGCGTTCCAGAAACTGGCGCGCCAGCTGGAGGCGCAGATTGACAGCCATCGCGCCATGCAGAAGCTGGAGCAGCAGACCATGACTGATGCGCTGACCGGCATCGGCAACCGCCGCAGCTTCGATTCGCGCCTGCGTGAAGAGTGGACGCGTCACCTGCGTAACGCCCGTCCGCTGACCATGCTGATGGTGGATGTGGATTACTTCAAGCAATACAACGATACCTATGGCCACCCGGCCGGTGATGCGCTGCTGGTGCAATTGGCACGCGTACTGCGCTCGCCGCTGCGGGCCAGCGACTTCCTGGCGCGCTATGGTGGCGACGAGTTCTCGCTGATCCTGCCGGATACCGATGAGACTGGCGCGATGCAGGTCTCCGACCGCATCAAGAAGGCGGTGGCCCGCGTGAAGTGGCCGCACACCGACATCGAGATCAGCCTGGGCGCGGCGACCGTGACGCCGTCGGAAATGTGCGACTTCAGCGCCTTGCTGCATGCGGCTGACCAGGCCATGTACCAGCGCAAGCATGGGCGTAATCCGCGTAATGCTTGAAGGATGAAATGCATGAGCGAATAAGGGAATGCGCTACGGATATCGGCTCCCAGCCTTACTTGCATTCAACAGACGCCGCTGTGCTCACAGCGGCGTCTGTCATTTGAAGATGCTCACCCGGCTCCGCTGTCTGCCACCGTCGAAATCAGCGCCGCACCACAGCTGGTGCGATGGCCTTCGAAAGCCACTGCAACACCGTCGACCTGGATCGTGGGATGGCCCTCGATGATGACGCAATCCTCATGCCCCTTGATCGGGCAGGTGCAGGAATCACCGACGCGGGCAACGGCTTTTCCCCTCACCGCTACACGCGCACCGGCACTGATGACTTTGCCGCCATGCGTGGTCGGATCGCCGAGACGGATGACGCCTTTCATCTTGTTCTCCTTTTGACATGGATGACCTGCAGGTCAGTCCGAGTAGCCCTGCATATAGGTCGACCAGTCGAGGTCCTTCCTCAGCCCCCACCAAGGCAAGTAAGCGTAGCCCTCTCCTCGGGCGCGGAACCAGTTCTTCTCGGGGTCGAAGACGCGGGCACGATCAGGTGGCGTCACCATCACTGCCGTGGCCTTGTCAGGCTCGGTCGTGCCAGCCACCATCACCGGCCTGCCTTTGTGATGGGCCCAAGCGATGGCCAGTGCCACGTTGGTGATGGCTGTGCCCGCACGCATGTCGCCCAGCAATTGCGGGGTGTTGAAGGAGTGCTTGAGTACATCCAGTTCGGGCAGGTTCTGCGTCATGGCCTGGGCCAACGTGCCGATGCGGCGGCCTGCTTCTTCCGTTCCTTTGCCGGCGTCGTGGATGACGTAGCGGATCTCGTAGGGAGAGATTTTTGCTTGTTCTGCGGCTGACTGGATTGCGCCTTTCCACGCACTTGCGGTTCGGCTTTCGCCTTCAGTGGTAGCAAAGTCCTCGACCCTACGAACTGCAGGGCGGGCGATCCATGCAAGAGGTTCGCGACCTGTGTTGAACTTCGGCCCCGCCAGGATCAGCAAAGTACAGTTCTCGCTGATCCGACCATACTCGGGAAACTCTGGCGCATCCATATTCATGACCCAGACGGTTTTTTCGGGGTGGGCTTCCAGATAATCCATACCCGCTGACAGGGAGGCAAAACCAGCGCTGGCGCCGCCTTTGATAAAATTGACATCCGCTGGGATGTTCGCTGTGGATAGCTCTGTATTAGCGAACTCAAATTCCTTTTCAAAAGCTCTTCGGAGAATATCTCCAGCCTGATCTTTTGGTAATTCGGAAATATCGGGAATCGCGAATTCGACATGAATACCGTGAAGTTCTTTCCAACGTTCTGTTTTCTTCGGCTGAATCGTATAGAAATACTGTCCATCCGCAGCATAGCCGCGTCCTATTGGCTTAATGGCATTCCAAACATACCCCTCAAAAAATAGAGGAAATTTGCTACCGCGACCACCGTACGCGATTGGAGCAATCGACTGCACGGTAGTGAATACCGCGGGATCTCGTTGTACTTCGTCATCGTGGAGATTAGGCTTGACTACTCCCAGTGCCCAAAGCAATTGCCATTCAGTAGGATAATCTCTTCGGATCAACGGATTCAGCCACTGGATGCCCACGACTTGGGCCTTGAAATGCTCATCGTCTCTCGGCAGCGGCTGCTCAAGCTGCGCATTAACAGGGTCTGAGGCTTTAGTAAGATGATCTTTCGCCACAAAGACCGTCAACAGAAAAGCTACCGCCGGTAGAAAGACCAATCTGAAAATCAACTCCGCCTCCGTCCATCTTCTCGGCTCATTCTGATCGAGAACGTACATCCAGAAAATTATCAAAAACAGCGAAATGGCCGCCGCTATGACGGAAATGGCTACTATTTTCAAAGCACGCAAAGCGCTCATTTTCTGCCCCCGCTGCTCCCATTTTTTCGCCATGATCGTTCATCTATAATTCCTTCCGGACGCGTTGCTTCTTCTTCGCTTATCCAAGTTTCAAGCTGCTTGTTTATCATCTTCCCGCAATCAAAATACTCACTCAAATAAGCATGGGGATGTCCCGTTTGCACCAGCTTCAGACCGTACCGCCAATCCGCCTCAACCCGCAGCTCCCGCATCTCTTCCTCACTAAGCGTACAAACCCCAACAGCAACGTCATAAGCCGCCGCCAACCTTGCATGCTCCGAATTGGTCACGATCGTCGAATGATCCGTAGCGCTCTGGTCCACGCCTTCCTTCAGAAATTTCCCAATCTGCTCAGTCCGCCAAGCCTGATATGCCTTGGTGGGCTGTCCATTTGGCTGTTCTCCGGCGACGTTCCCCTTTGCATCAGCTATGTCGCCCCGTCTGGCCTGCATCCGCAAGCGCGCCCGATGCTCGTAGCGCAATCGGGCCTCCGACTCTTGGTCCCCCTGCGCTGCATCGTTGGCTGAACCGTCCTCGGATGTGAGCGTGGCGTGTTCGTCATAGGGATCGCCCGCTTTTCCATTGACCTCGCTTTTACGGGCTTGCCGCGCATTGCCGGCAGCATCGATACCCTCATCAAACTGCGGACTCAGCTTTCCATAGCGATAGGCCGTCGGTAAAAAATGGCGCGGCAGTTCAGGCGCGTCAATCGGAATCGACCAGCTCTTCTCGATGCTGGCATTGACACGCTCTCTGACCAACTCGATGTGCGGCATCAACAGCTGACCCACTGCCGTCGCGATTTTCCCGATGATGGCCTCGTTCGACGCCAATCCCTGCCAGAACCGATAGGCGACGATGGGCGAAGGAGGATGCCAGAACCCGTCCTTGCCGGCTCCTGCATCCTTGTTCCAGCGGTCGTCCCAATAGCGATAGGACTTGCCCGGTACCTGCCCCACCAGATACTGATGCGCGAAAACACGCTGCACGAAGACGCCACGGCCGTTAGTGACCTCAATCTCCTGTGCACTCATGCCGCGCCAGCCTATCCCCTGCACGGTCGTGGCCGAGATGACCTGATCGTGCGGATTGCAATACAGGGTCACCCGGCCAAAGGTGGATCCATTTAGCCCATGGCGCTGTCGGTCTCCGGCTGCCGTGAAGGCCGGACCCAGCTTGGGATTGCTGTTGGCCATTTCCTTGTCGATCCTGGCGTCCGCGTGCGCACTGGTGGCACGGGCTTGCAACAGCGCAAAGAAATTCTTCAGCGTGTCCACCCGCGCCCGGTACGTCCGCCGTCCCAACGCGCCTTGCGAATCACTGCTGCCTCTCTGGCTCCAGCCTTCCGTGAAATTGTCCGGCACCAGGCTCAGCGGCGGATTGCAAAGCAGGTAGTTGTCCGCCTGCACGCCCAGCCGGTCGGCCAGAAAGGCCGCAGCGATCCCGACCATGTTGCCCTGGCTGTGGCACATCACCGTAATGGGACAGTCCGCCTGCCTGTCGCGCACGGACTTGATGAGGCGTGCCAGGCGCAGCGCGGCGTGGACATAGTAGGCGCGGTGCGGGCAGCGATAGACGTCGCGTCCCGGCACCGGATTGAGATGCTGCGCGGTCAGCCACAGGAATAGGCGGTCATTGAGCCCCTCCGTCCAGAGATCGGCGATGGTCGAGCAACCGTTGGCGAATGGCCCGCCGCCCCAGTAATCGTTCTCGTTGAGCCAGACGTTCTTGCCGAATTGCCTGAGCTCGGTCTTGCTGGCCTTGTATCCCCAGCGGAACCGGATGACGGGCGAATAGTTGGATTCGGCATTGATGAAGTTGTCCGCACTGCGCCGGGGTGCGAGATAACCGTCGGCCGTCAGTTCGGGGGTGTATTGCGCAGGCATCAGGCGACCCGAAGTCGGACCACTGTAGACCATCTGCTCGGGCCGCCGGGCCAGCCTTTCATTGAGCCCCTCGCACAGGCCGCGTTCAGTGCTCTCGTACCACTCCCCATCGGAGTTCACCCCATGCACCAGGATGATGACCCCAGGCAAGGGCAAGGTCTTGTAGAAACGCGCCTCGCCATGGTTGGGCAAGAGGGTGAATTTTCCGCCTCCGATCACGCGGGAAGATGGTGCGGCACCGGGTGTCGTGCTCATGGTCTCGTTCTCCTTCAAGAGTCGGTGTCGAGGAAGCGAATGCGCAGCTGCTCGAATGCACTTCTGGAGATCGCACCGGTCGCGCCTTGCTCATCGGTCTGCCCGGTCATCCCGACACCGTCACTGCGGTCGATCTCGAAGCGTGCACCCGGCACGGCCTGGTCATCGGTCGGACGTGCCACGACCGGCTTGCGCCCCACCTCCTCCTTGGCGAACTTTGGCAGCTCACCGGGCGTGGTCTGTGCATCGAGCCAGTGATGCTTGGCCGCATGGATCGATGCAGCCCCGCTGCAACCCATGTCGATCTTTCCTTTTCCAAGACGCAGATAGCTGCCGTCCGCGGTCGCCAGCAGGATTTCGTCGGCCGCGATGATCTGCACCTTGCCGTCGCTGGCGCTCAGGCTCAGGTTCCTGGCCGCCACCACGCTGGTATCGTTGTGCTGCGATTGCAGCCTGAGCTCGCCCTGGTGCGCGATGAGCTTGAGGTCTTCCGATTGCGCAAACAGCGACATGCCCTTGCCTGCATTGGCCGTCAGGTGTTCGCCGCTGGCCAATTGGATATTGCGCAGTGCCACGGTGTCGCAGTTCTCGCCGGCATGCGTGACGGCGGTCTCGGGGGTACTGAAATGCAGGCCGGCCGGTGCCGTGATGGCGACCACGGGGGTACCTCCGTCTCCTGCGTCGGGTGCGGTATTGGAGCCATTCTCCCAACGCTGCAACTGGCGATACAGGCGCTCATGGGCAGCATGATCGGCGGCCATTGCCTGGTGTCGCGCTGCGTAATCGCCGATGCCGGTAAAGAGCTGCACGCATTGCTGCATCAGCGCGAGCGTTTCGTCCCGGGCAAGCTGGTGGCCGCTGGCATTGAGGCGGGCAAAGGCGGTGATGAGCAGGCCATGGGCCGTGCGCAAGCAACCTGCGGCATCGGTGGCCAGCTCAAACCCTTCGCCGCGCGGTGTGGAATTTCCTTCGTTGCGTGGGGAGCCCAGCCAGCCCTGGTTGAGTTGGGTAGCAGCATGGTCCGACAGGAGCTGGGCACTGATCTGGCCAGCACTGTCGTCGAAGCGCAGGTGGCTGTGGCGGTCCGCCTTGAATTCCTTGCTGCGGATCCCGGACAATGCACTGTTCTCCGGCAGCTTGCCCTGGTGCGAAAACTGCGGCGGGCAATGCGTGCCATCGTAAAGCCCGCCCAAGGCCACCGGCTTGTCGGGATGATTTTGCAGGAAGGCGATCAGGATCTCGCTGCCGACCCGGGGCCAGAAGGCGGTACCGAAGCCGGCATCGGCCCAGGGCTGCAAGACGCGGATACGGGCCGAGTCAGCAGTGGAGCCGCTGGCGCCGCGCTGACGGGGGTGTTCATGCGGCCGGGCAAAGAGAAACCTGACGGCGATGCGCCCCATCTCATCGACATCGACCTCCTTGTCACCATCGCCGACCACGACGGCACTCATCATGCCCAGCTTGGGCACCTGGTCCGGGTCATACGATGGCACGATGACGGTATCGCGCGCCACACACTCAAAGGCATTGCAGTAGACAGGAACGTCCAGCGCAGCCTGGTCGCCCACGGCGGCGCGCGCTGGCAACCAGTCCTCCATCAAGGCGGCCATCCAGGGGGCGTCCAGCACCAGGGCGTTGCGCGCATAAAGTCTCAGTTGCGTGACGGTGAAGCGGCGAGCGTGTTCAGGCAAGGTGTCGATATGGGGCTGTCCGCTCAGCGCGAACTGGCTTCCGGCCCGCAAGGAGCGCACGACGCTGCGGGCACGATAGCCACGCGCAGCCAGCTCATGGGCTTGCATCCTGGCGCGGGCCATCTGCTGCTGGTGCGCACGTCCGGCCGCCAGGAAGGGAGGGCCATATTCGTAATTGCCCAGGCTGCGGGCCAAGGCAAGACCTGCCTGACCTTGATCCCTGAGCGTGCCTTCCTGCGCCTCCATGCATTGGTTGGATTTGTAATCGAAGGCGCTCAGCGTGACTTCGCCAGGCAAAGGCTCACGCCACGCTTCCCATTGATTGATGGTATCCGTACGCTCCAGGGCGTCCGCACGGTGGTAGCGCAAGGCAACGGCGGTTTGATCGGGGTAGGCCGTCGGATGGTCGGCCAGATGCAAATGATGGACCGGTTCCTCGCCCTCAAGTGTGAAGCGGAAGTGCCATGCGATCCCTTCCTGCTGCCAGATACGCCGCAGGAAAGCGGCATCGCTCTCACCGGCCTGCATGATGAAGGCCCGCTGTGGGTAGGTCTTGTGCAGGCCACGCGTATGCCAGCGCAAGGCGGCGGCGAGGATGTTGTTGTCGTGGCGGTGCTCGGACAGGATCTGGTCTCTGATCTCAACTACCGAACGATCACAGAAGACACGCCAGGTCTTGCGCTGCTCCAGCAGATGCAGGGCATCGCAGAGTTCGATCTCGAAGAGTACGGCACCCGCTTCAGAATGCACCTGCCGTACGGAGGCGGCGAGACCGCACACCAAGGCGGGAACACCGTCAACATCCTTGACGGAGAAACCGACAGGCAGCCCTTGCAGATCGTCGATACCAATGTCCTGCATACTGCTGGCGCATTGCACCCGATAGCGCACATTGCCGCACACGGTCTCGCTTCCGCTCACTTGCATCGCGACCAGCTTGGTTGCCAGTGAGGTTGCAGAGGTCGGCCAATGAAGCTTGAGCAGGCGCCGCTCGTGCGTCAGGAGTTTGAGCATCGCGCCTAGGGGCGCAGAGGTCATGTCGGCTGAGGCTGTCATGGTGCGAGCACAGAGCCGGGAAAGCTCTGCATGCTACCGAACAGCCGGGCAAAATCATTTAGTCAAATTTCTAAATTTCGGCCTCATTGCGCGCCTGCTTTTTTTGCGGATAGAAAATGTTTTGCTCAATTTCCCGTTTTCACTGACCGCAACAAATGGAGCGCCACCAACATCGCCAAGCCCACCACCACCGCCCCCGCCAGATAAACATCCTGCACCCCCGCATGGCTGCCCAGCGCGCCGGCCAGCGGGCTGGTGATGCCCAGCGAGAGATCGAGGAACGCCACATACGCCCCCATGGCCAGGCCGCGTGTCTGCGGCGGCGCGCGGCGCATCGCCTCCACGCCGAAGCCGGGGAACACCAGCGAATAGCCAAACCCGGTCAGGGCCGCACCCGCATAGGCCATCCAGGCGTGATCAGCCTGCCAGATCAGCAACTGCCCGCACACCTCGATGACCAAGCACACCAGCGCCACTTTGGCGCCACCGATCTGGTCCGGCAGGTGCGCAAAGAACAGGCGCGCCACGATGAACGCCACACCGAAGCTGGTGAAGGCCAGCGACGAGTCCCCCCACGACCGTGCCGCAAACAGCAGGGCGATGAATGCCGTGATGACACCGAAACCGACGCTGGAGAATGCCAGCCCCAGGCCAGGTTTCCATACCGCACCCAGCACCTGATAGAAGGGCGTACGACGGCTGGCACCGGGCGCAACCCCACGCAAGGGGCTGACGGCCAGCAGCGCCACGATCGGCAAGAGCACGCTCACACCGGCTATGCCCGCAAATCCCCAGGCCTTGCTGACCGCCACACCCAACGGTGCACCGCCGGCCATGGCCGCATAGATGGCAATACCGAGCCAGGCCATCACCTTGCCGCCATGCTGCGGTCCGACCAGGGCGATGCCCCAGCCCATGGTGCCGGTGATGACCAGGCTCTCGCCCAGCGCCAGCAGGATACGTCCGGCCAACAGCACGGCCACCGAGAGCGCAGGCTGGTCCAGCCACAGCAGGGAAGCCAGATAGACCAGCCCTGACAGCGCCGCCGCCAAGAAGCCGCCCACCACGGCCCGCTTGGCACCACGCAGGTCGGCCACATTGCCGGCCCAGGCACGTGAGAGCAGGGCCGCGGCGAACTGCGCCCCGACCACCACGCCGACCACCGTGGCGTTCATGCCCAAGGCTTCTTTCAAATGCAGGGGTAGCACCGGCAACTGCAGGCCGATGGTGAGAAAGGCGATGAAGACCGCCAGCGTCAGCGGTGCCAATGCCAGGAAGACCGTCGTGCTGCTGCCGGTGTTGGCGGATGGCGTGCTGGAATGAGGCTTGCCAGCCTGTTTTCCATTCATGGATGACCCTCGATAATAGTGTTGATGGTTGCTTGCAGGAGTGCTGCGCATTGGCCCCATTGATGGGCAGGATGGTGCGCAGTAGAATGCGACGGATCCGTCATATTCGATGCGATGCAGTATGCGACGGATTCGTCAGGTTTCCTAGTCGCATTCCGTTTACATCTTTTTTATCTTCCCTGTCCTTCCCATGAACAAGCCGCGCCGCCCCGAAATCTCCCTGCGCAAGTCACCACAGCAAGCCCGCTCCACCGAACTGGTCGCGGCCATCCTGCAAGCCGCTGTTCAGGTTTTGCTGCGCGAAGGGGCGACGCGTTTTACCACCGCACGCGTGGCAGAGCGGGCGGGCGTGAGCGTGGGATCGGTGTACCAGTATTTCCCCAACAAGGCGGCCATCCTGTTCCGCCTGCAGGCCGACGAATGGCAGCAGACCACCGCCATGGTGCGCGCGCTGTTGCAGGACCAGCGCAAGGCGCCGGCGCGGCGCCTGCGTGAACTGGTGCATGCCTTCCTGCGCAGCGAATTCGCCGAAGCCCAGGTGCGCATGGCCTTGGCCGATGCCGCACCGCTCTACCGCGATGCGCGCGAGGCCCAGGAGATGCGCCATGATTGGGACGGCATCATCGCGCAGTTCATGCGCGAAGCCTTGCCGGGGGTGTCTGCGCCACGGCGCAAGCGCGCGGGGGAATTGATGATGACCACGCTCACCACAGCCGGCGAACATCTTTCGCGCGATACGCCAGCGGCCAAGGAAATCCGCGCCTACGGCGAAGCCATGGCCGACATGTTCTGTGCTTATCTGGAGAGCCTGCAGCGCTGAATTGCGCTCATCCCTTGCGCTTGCGCGGCGCCGCCGTGGAAGCGCGCTGCACCAGTTGCGGTGTGGCGGTCACCCGCATCACCGGTGAGGGACTGCGGCCCTCGATCAAGGCCAGCAACAGGTCGATGGACATGCGCGCCGCCTCTTCCGTGGGCACGGCCACGGTGGTCAGCGCCGGTCGCGAGACCCGCGCCCACTGGATGTCGGTGATGCCGATCACCGAGATGTCGCGCGGCACGTTCAGTCCGAGATCGGCAATGGCATTCATCGCGCCCAATGCGGGCAGGTCATTGCTGGCGAAGATGGCCGTCAGTGTCGGTTCTTCGCGCAGCAGCGTCATGGTCGCCTGGTAGCCCGCTTCAACCGTATCACCGATGTAGCGCGCACTCTGCAAGCTGTGCTTGATGCCAGCGGCGGCACAAGCCTCGACGAAGCCGCGATAGCGTTCGGCATGGATGCCGCTCTTCTTGCTGCCCACCAGCGCACCGATGTGGCGATGACCCAGTCCCAGCAGGTGCTGCGCAGCGGTCGCCCCGGCCGCATAGAAATCCACCGCGATGCAGGGCAGCTCGGGCGGGGCGTCCGGTTTCTCCCACATGCACAGCACCACCGGGGCGCCGCGCTGCTCGGTCTTCTTCAACTCATCCATGGGCAGGTTGGCGTTCATGATTAGCACGCCGTCGGAGAGCGTTCCGGCTATCTGGTCGAGATAGGCGCGGCCGGTATCGGGATCGTCATTGGTGTTGCAGACGATCAGGAAGCGGCCCCGCTCGCGCGCCGCACGCTCGGCCGCCAGGGCGAACTCCGGATAGAACGGGTTGGCGATGCTGGAGACCACCAGCGCCAGCGTCGGCGCACGCCCTTCGGCCAGCGCACGCGCGGTCAGGTGCGGACGATAGCCGAGCTGGGCCACCGCCTCCAGCACGCGCTGGCGCGTCTGCTCGCCGACCTTGCCGCGCTGGCGCAAGACGTTGGACACAGTGGCCGAGGTGACACCGGCCAGACGGGCGACTTCGGATAAGGTGGTCATGGGTGCATGGAGTTGGAAGCCCTCGCATTCAAACCGCTTATGCCAGGCTTGTCAACGCGCACGGGCCGTTGGCTTCGGCCGCCATGGGTGCGATACGCAAGGAAATCCGGAAATGATTTACGCCTTGCCCGGGCAGGCAGGGGCGCGCTTGCTGACAAAACGCTGGCAGTTTCCCGTTACAGGATTGTTGTTGCAGAGGCCATGCAAGATGGGTATGATCGACCAAAATATTTGCCAACCCAAGACGGCAACACGCTCAGAACAACGACGTGGAGACAACCCCCGATTGCACACAGGAAACTCAGGCGATCTTTTTTTTGGGTCACTTGATTAAGCGCTTAACCTGACGCCCCGCCTGCCTCGTGGCGGCCTGCCCTGCAATCCATTTCTGTTAGGAAATCGTGATGGCCAGCATCAGCTTGCGTGCAGCACAAAAAGCCTACGGCGACGCACCGCCGGTAATCCGCAATGTCGACCTCGACATTGGCGAACATGAATTCTGTGTCTTCCTGGGCCCGTCCGGCTGCGGCAAATCCACGCTCCTGCGCAGCATCGCGGGGCTGGAAGATTTGACCAACGGCGACCTTTTCATCGGTGGCAAGCGCGTCAATGATGTACCCTCGGCGCAGCGTTCAGTAGCGATGGTGTTCCAGAGCTATGCGCTGTTCCCGCACATGACGGTGTATGAAAACATGAGCTTCGGCCTGACCCTGGCCAAGCTGCCCAAAGCCGAGATCGAACAGAAGGTGCGCGAAGCGGCACGCATCCTGCAGCTGGAAGAACTGCTGCAGCGCAAGCCCAAGGAACTCTCCGGCGGCCAGCGCCAGCGCGTAGCCATCGGCCGCGCCATCGTGCGCCGTCCTGGCGTGTTCCTGTTCGACGAACCGCTCTCCAACCTCGACGCCACCCTGCGCAGCCAGACCCGCATCGAGATCGCCCGCCTGCATCGCCAGTTCGAACAGGCCAGCGTGGTCTACGTCACGCACGACCAGGTCGAAGCCATGACCCTGGCAGACCGCATCGTGCTGCTGCATGCCGGTGCCGACACCCAGCGCTTCGGCAGCATCGCCCAGGTCGGCGCCCCCATGGAGCTGTACCACCATCCGCGCAACCGCTTCGTGGCCGGCTTCATCGGTTCGCCGCGCATGAACTTCCTGCCCGCACAGGTGGTGAATGCGCAGGAGAACGGTATCCTGATCCGCCTGCAGCACAGCGAGGAAACCCTGCTGGTGGCGGCCAAGGGTGCGGTGCAGCCAGGCCAGCAGGTAACCCTGGGCGTACGCCCCGAACACATGGAAATCGGCAGCCAGGGCCAGTACGGCATTACCCGCGAAGTGATGCTGGTGGAACGCCTGGGCGAGCAGACCTATGTGCACCTGGACGAACCGGCCGGCCAGCCGCTGGTGGCCAAGGCACCGGGCGACGCCCACATCGCGCGCGGCGAACGCCTGCGCGTGTCAGTCGCGCCGAACTGCGCCTACCTGTTCGATCAGGACGGCGTCGCACTGGCACGCACACAAGTTCATCCGGGCCTGGCTGCCGCAGCCTGAACAGGCTCTGCGCACGCGCCCTCTTCTCTTGACGCTTCACTACCGCTAAGGAACCACGATCATGTCGTTACGACTGGGAGTCTGTTACTACCCCGAACATTGGCCCGAGGCCATGTGGGAAAGCGATGCCCAGCGCATGCAGGCGCTGGGCATCAAGCAGGTGCGCATCGGCGAATTCGCCTGGAGCCGCATCGAACCCTCGCCCGGCGACTTGCGCTGGGATTGGCTGGATCGCGCCATCGAAGTGCTGGCCAAGCACGGTCTGGAAGTGGTGATGTGCACCCCGACCGCAACGCCCCCCAAGTGGCTCATCGATCGTCACGACGACGTGCTGGCAGTGGACGCCAACGGCCGCGAACGCGCTTTCGGTTCGCGCCGCCATTATGATTTTTCCTCGGACTCCTACTACGAGGAGTCGCAGCGCATCGTGCGCCTGCTGGGCGAGCGCTACGGCCAGCATCCGGCGGTGACCGCCTGGCAGCTGGACAATGAGTACGGCTGCCACCAGACCGTGGTCAGCTATTCGCCCTCGGCCCAGCGCCGCTTCCGCCAGTGGCTGCGCCAGCGCTATGGCAGCATCGACGCGCTCAATACCGCCTGGGGCACGGTGTTCTGGAGCATGGAATACCGCAGCTTCGACGAGATCGACGCGCCGGTCGGCACCGTCACCGAGGCCCATCCCTCGCATCGCCTGGACTATCGCCGCTTTGCCTCGGACGAGGTGGTGCGCTACAACCGCATGCAGGTCGAGATCCTGCGCCCGCTCTCGCCGGGCCGGCTGATGGTGCACAACTTCATGCAGATGTTCCTGGAGTTCGATCACTATCCGGTGGCCGCCGACCTCGATGTCGCCACCTGGGACAGCTACCCGCTGGGTGCGCTGGAAGTGATGTGGTACGACGCCGACACCAAGGCTCGCTGGCTGCGCACCGGCCATCCGGATTTCGCCAGCTTCAACCACGACCTCTATCGCGGCATGTCGGCCCAACCCTTCTGGGTGATGGAGCAGCAGCCCGGCCCGGTGAACTGGGCCCACTGGAATCCGGCCCCGCTGCCCGGCATGGTGCGCCTGTGGAGCTGGGAAGCCTTCTCGCACGGTGCCGGTTGCGTCTCCTACTTCCGTTGGCGCCAATGCCCGTTTGCGCAAGAACAGCTGCACGCGGGCCTGAACCGCCCGGATAATCGCCTCGACGTGGGCGGTACCGAAGCCGAGCGCGTGGCCCAGGAAATCATCGCGGTGGAAAAGGCCAACGGCGCGCTGGCCCAGCCGCGCGGCAAGGTGGCGCTGCTGTTCGACTACGATGCCAAGTGGCTTTTCGAGATCCACTTCCAGGGCATCGATTTCGAGTACGCGCATTTCGCCTTCGACTATTACTCGACGCTGCGTTCGCTGGGCCTCGATGTGGACATCGTCCCCCTCAACGCCGACCTGCAAGGCTACGCCATGATCGTGGTGCCGCCGCTGCCGATCGTGCCGGACGACCTGCCGGGCCGCATCGCCGACAGTGGCGCGCAGGTGGTGTTCGGCCCGCGCAGCGGCTCCAAGACCAAGTCGCTGCAGATTCCCTCGACCCTGCCGCCCGGCCCGCTGCAACAATTGTTGCCGATGCGCGTATGGCGCGTGGAATCGATGCGCCCCAACGTCAGCGAAACAGTACGGTTCGGTACGGAAGAAGGCCAGGCCCGCTACTGGCGCGACCTCATCGAAGCCGACGGCGAAGGCCTGCAGACCATCGCCACCTTCGCTGACGGCCATCCGGCCATCGTGCAGAAGGAACGTGCGCACTACCTGGCCGGCATCTTCGACGCCGGGCTGACCACGCGCTACTTCGAGCAAGTGGCGCGCGCGGCCGGACTGGCCCCGCAACGCCTGCCGGAAGGGCTGCGCCTGCAGCAGCGCGGCGGCCTTCAGTTCGCCTTCAACTATAGCGACGCACCGATCGCGCTGCCGCACGCCGACGGCGCGCAGTTCCTGGTCGGACAGGCGGCGCTGGAACCGCAGGGCGTGGCGATCTATCGTCCGCGCACGCAAGGATAAGCAACCCGCTGGCCGCACTCTGGAAGACAGCACGGCGGCTGCGGCTGCCGTGCATGAGCAGGCGACAGAACCTGCGCAGCAACGCCTTACCGTGAACCCAAAAGAACCTGGAAGATCCACGACATAGCTGTTTGAACCAAACATTCGGAGACAACAATGAAGAAAATGATGCGCATGACCGTGATCGCCGGCTGCCTGGCCGCCTCCGCCGCCTGGAGCGCCGCTGCCCTGGCCGGCACGCTGGCCGTCAACATCGCCTACAAGGGCGCCGTACAACGCACCGTGTGGCAATCCACGGTCGATGAATTCAAGAAGGCCAATCCGGACGTCGACGTCAAGGTCTCCTTCATCGAGGAAGAAGCCTACAAGGTGCAACTGCCGGGCTGGCTCTCGACCCAGGCCCCGGACATCATCAACTGGCACAACGGCGAGCGCATGGCCTTCTACGCCAGCCGCGGCCTGCTGGAAGACCTGAGCGAGGACTGGAAGAAGAACGGCTGGGACAGCACCTATGCCTCCACCAAGGAAGCCTCGTCCTGGCAGGGCAAGCAATATTCGGCACCGACCGTGTATTACTCCTGGGGCATGTTCTATCGCAAGGACCTGTTCAAGAAGGTCGGCATCGCCGGCGAACCCAAGAGCTGGGATGAATTCCTGGAGGCCTGCAAGAAGCTCAAGGCCGCCGGCATCGCCCCCATCGCCGTGGGTGGCCGTGACGCCTGGACCCTGGCCGGCTGGTTCGATTACCTCGACCTGCGCATCAACGGCAATGCCTTCCACCAGCAGCTCATGGCCGGCGACGTCGCCTACACCGACCCGCGCGTCAAGAAGGTCTACACCGCCTGGAAGAGCCTGATCGACAACAAGTATTTCATCGACAATGCGCTGTCCTATGACCTGGATGGCGCCCAGCCCTTCCTGTTCCAGGGCAAGGCCGCCATGATGCTCATGGGCACCTTCATCGCCAAGGGCTTCCCGGCCAAGCTGGCACCGGAGATGGGTTACTTCCAGTTCCCGATCATCGATGCCAATGTGCCGACCGCCGAAGAAGGTCCGACCGAATCCATCCACATCCCGGCCAAGGCGCGCAACAAGACCGATGCGCGCCGCTTCATCGCCTTCGTCGGGACCCCGGCCATCAGCGCCAAGCTGGCCGATGGCCTGGGTTCGCTGCCGGCCAACAGCAAGTCGCCGGCCCCGGCCGATCCGATCTCGCGCATCGGCTTCGAAATCCTTTCCAATGCCAAGGGCGGCATCTCGCAGTTCTATGATCGCGACATGACCAAGGAAATGGCCGATGAAGGCATGAAGGGCATGCAGAAGTTCATCAGCGATCCGAGCAAGATCGACGACGTGCTCAACGAGCTGGAACAAAGCCGCAAGCGTATCTACAAGAAGTCCTGATCGCCGCTTTGCGCTGTACCGTTTCATCGTTGCATCGCTGTTGATGCCTGGTCCGTCCGGGCATTCCATCCGGGCCGTTCCCCTTGCCATGCGCAACGGTGGAATGGCCCCGCAGAAAAAGAAGGAGACCCCGCCATGCTAGCGCCCACTTCCGCCGCGCAGCCGCCTGCGACCCAACCCGCTGCCACGCCAGTCTCAGGTCCGCAGCGCAGTGCCGCCCGCCGCAATCGCGCCGCCTTCTGGTTCCTGGCGCCGGCCTGCGTGATGACGCTGGTCTACGTGCTGTACCCGATTCTCTACACGATCTATCTCAGCTTCTTCAGCTGGGATGGCATGACCGATCCCAAGTACGTGGGCCTGGCCAACTACATCGAACTGTTCCACGCGCCGACCTTCTACACGGCCTTGAAGAACAACGTGCTGTGGCTGCTCATGTTCCTGCTGGCCCCGCCCATGGGGCTGGCCATTGCGCTCTACCTGAACCAGAAGGTCGCCGGCATGCGGGTGGTGAAGTCGCTGTTCTTCGCGCCCTTCGTGCTCTCGGGCGTGGTGGTCGGCTTGATCTACAGCTGGTTCTATGACCCCAGCTTCGGCCTGCTGTCGCTGATCCTGGGCCAGGGCGTGCCGGTGCTGGGCGATGCGCGCTATGCCACCTTCGGCATCATCTTCGCAGCCCTGTGGCCGCAGACGGCGTATTGCATGATCCTGTTCCTCACCGGCCTGACCGCCCTGAACCATGACCAGGTCGAAGCGGCCCGCATGGAAGGCGCCAAGGGCTGGAGCATGCTGCGCTACGTGATCCTGCCGCAGCTGCGTTCGACCACCTTCATGGCCTTCGTGGTCAGCATCATCGGCGCGCTGCGCAGCTTCGACCTGATCTCGGTGATGACCAGCGGCGGTCCTTACGAAAGCTCCACCGTGCTGGCGTACTACGCCTATGACCAAGCCATCAAGTACTACCGCCAGGGATATTCGGCGGCCGTGGCGGTAACGCTGTTTGCCATCATGCTGGTCTACATCATCTATCAACTGCGCCGCATGCTGCGCGACGAACGCTGATCGTCCGACGCTGCACGTCCATCGCCCACGCTCAAGAGAAAAGAGAGATCGCCATGTTCCCCATGCCGATAGAAAAATGGAAGCCGATCAACCGCGCGCTCTACCGGGCTTCGCTGCCGGTGGCGCTGCTGATCTGGCTGCTGCCGATGCTGACCGCGCTGGTCACCTCGATCCGCTCCAACGATGAACTGATGGCCGGCAACTACTGGGGCTGGCCGCAGGACTTCGCCATGCTGGAGAATTACCGCGAGGCGCTGACCGCCTCGCCCATGCTGCATTACTTCTGGAACAGCTGCCTCATCACCATCCCCTCGGTGATCGGTGCCATCTCGCTGGCGGCCATGGCCGGCTTTGCGCTGTCGACTTACCAGTTCCGTGGCAACACGGTGCTCTTCGCCACCTTCGTGGCCTGCAACTTCGTGCCGCAGCAGATCCTGATGATCCCGGTGCGCGATTTGTCGCTGTCGCTGGGCCTGTTCAACACCATCACCGGGATGATGCTGTTCCACATCGCCATGCAGACAGGATTCTGTACCTTGTTCCTGCGCAATTTCATCAAGCAGCTCCCCTTCGAGATGATCGAGGCGGCGCGCATCGAAGGGGCCAGCGAGTGGACCGTGTTCTATCGCATCGTGCTGCCGCTGATCCGCCCGGCACTGGCCGCGCTGGCGGTGCTGGTGTTCACCTTCGTGTGGAATGATTACTTCTGGGCGCTGGTGCTGACCCAGGGCGATGACGTGGCGCCCATCACCGTGGGCGTGGCTGCGCTGCGCGGGCAATGGACCACGGCCTGGAACCTGGTCTCGGCCGGTTCCATTCTGGCAGCGCTGCCCTCGGTGATCCTGTTCTTCGTGATGCAGAAGCAGTTCGTGGCCGGACTGACCTTCGGGGCCAGCAAGGGCTGAAGCGTCCCGGCTCGCTTAATGCAGGGCTGGCGCTCCCGCCCTGGCGCCTTTCGGTGATGCCGGGGGCGGGAGCTGGGGCTGGACCATGATCATGATCATTTTCATCGAACCGGCGGCGGCGAATCACCGCCGGCCGGTATCGGCGCCTGCGCTGCATGCGCCGGCGTTTCGTACCCGACACCCATGGCCTGGTAGAGCGTGGCCGTGTCATTCATGCGGCTGGCCGTGGCGCGAATCTCGCCCAGCCTGGCGTTGAGATATTGGCGCTCGCCCGCGCGTGCCGCACTGGCCGGGTAGGCCCCCAGTTGCGCACGCCGCTGCGCATTGCGCCACCCCTGTTCCGACGCCGTGCGCGCTGCGGCCGAGGCCTGCAAGGCATCGGCGTCCTGCGTCAATGCCACCAGGCTATCGGCCACGTTCTGGAAAGCATTCAACACGGTTTGGCGATAATGGGCTTCGGCGGCGAGATAGGCTTCCTTGGCCGCATCGCGCTTGGCGCGCAGCGCACCGCCGTGGAACAGCGGCTGCGTCAACGACGCGCCCAGCCCCCACACTGCACCGGCACCGCTGGTGGCCTTGGCCCAGGAGAAGCCGGACTGGCCGAAGGAGGCACTGATGGACAAGCTGGGAAACATCTCGGCCGTGGCCAGCGCCTGTTCGGCCGCCGCCACCTTCAGGGCCGCATCGGCGGCGAGGATGTCGGGACGTTGCTTGAGCAGTTCGGAGGGCACCGTCATCGGTACCTGCTCGGGCAGCTTGAGGCTGGCGATATCGAGATCGGGCGGCGCGGCATCCGGCGTACGTCCCATCAACACCGCCAGGGCATGGCGCGCACCCTGCCACTGCGCCTTCAAGGCCGGCAGGCTGGCGCGCAATGATTGCGCACTGGCGCGCGCGGACAAGACCTCATCATTGGAGACCGCCCCCAAGGCCAGCCGCCGCTGCAGCTCCTGCACATCGGCATCGGCCAGCGCCACCAGGCGTTCGGTATCGGCCACTTGCGCGCGCAGCGAGGCCGCATTGATGGCGCTGATGACCACATTGGCGGCCACTGCCCGGCGGGCCGCGTCGAACTGGTAGGACTGGGCATCGACTTGCGCGGCCAGCGCCGAGTTGGCGAAGCGCTCCACGCCGAACAGGTCGAAGGTATAGCTGGCGCGGATCTGGCCGGCGAAGACGTTGTAGAGATTGGTGGTCGGGCCGATGTTGGGCAGGCCCAGGGCACGCTGGCGCTGGGCCTGGCCGACCGCATCGATGGTGGGCCAAAGCGATTCATCGATCTGCGCGCGCAATTGCAGGCGCGCGCTGGCCAGGTTGCGATCCGCCTCGGCCAGCGAATGATTGCTGCGCAAGGCCTCCTCGACCCAGGCCGACAAATCCGGCGACCCATAGGCACGCCACCATTGCGGTACGGACCGCTGGCCCAGCACGAAGGTCTGGCGAGCCTCCTGTGGACCCAGTGCAGCCGGCGTGGCCTCGACGGCGTATTGGGCCGGCCGGGGCGTGGCAGGGGCTTCGCCGGTCGGGCCCAGGGCGCATCCGGAGAGTAGCAGCGCCGCGGCCAGGGCAACCGGACGCACCTGCGGGGCGAACATCAAACGAATTGCGCTCATCAGTGGCTCCCTTGCGCGGCCTGGTCGCGGTGATGGGTTTCATCCGGCTTGACCCGGTAGCACAGCGCATACAGCGCCGGCAGGTAGAACAGGGTCAGGATGGTGGCGATGGTGATGCCGCCCATCAGGGCGGTGGCCATCGGACCGAAGAAGTTGCTGCGCAACAGCGGGATCAGCGCCAGCACGGCCGCCGCAGCAGTGAGCGTGATCGGGCGGAAGCGGCGCACGGTGGCGCCGACGATCGCATCGAAACGGCCACGTCCTGCGGCGATGTCCTGCTCGATCTGGTCCACCAGGATCACCGAGTTGCGCATGATGATGCCCAGCATGGCGATGGTGCCCAGCATGGCGACGAAGCCGAAGGGCTGGCCGAACAGCAGCAGCGCGCCCACCACGCCGATCAATCCGAGCGGTGCGGTCATGACCACCATCAGGGTGCGGCCGAAACTCTGCAACTGCACCATCAGCAACAGCAGCACGGCAATGACCATCAGCGGCATCTGCGCCGAAATCGAGGATTGTGCCTTGGCGTTTTCTTCCACCGGTCCGCCGACGTCGATGCGATAGCCCACCGGTAGCTCGCCGCGCAGCGCATCGAGCTTGCGGTCGACGTCATTGGTGACGTCGATGCCCTGCACGCCAGCCTGCACATCGGCCAGCACGGTGATGGTCGGTTGGCGATCGCGCTCCCAGATCACGCCGTATTCCAGCGTGTTGTGGAACTGGCCGAGCGCGGCCAGCGGCACCGGGCCGTTGGCGGTCGGCATGGACAAGGTGGCCAGGCGCGATGGATCAACCCGCTCGCTACGCGGTGCACGCAGGTCGACTCCGATGAGTTTGTCGCGTTCACGGTATTGGGTCACCGTGAAGCCGGACAATTGCATGGCCAGGAAATTGGCGATCTGCTGGCTGCTCAAGCCCAGTTCGCCGGCACGCTTCTGGTCGATCTCGAAGGACACCGAACGCTGGGCCGGTTCATCCCAATCGAACTGGATGTTGGTGGCGCGGCTCTCCTTGCGCAATTCGGCGGCGACCTGTTCGGCGATGGCGCGCACCTTGGGAATCTGTTCGCCACTGATGCGGAACTGCACCGGGAAGCCCACCGGCGGGCCGTTCTCCAGCCGCGTCATGCGCGTGCGCGCGCCGCTGAACTGCTTGCGCAGCGGCTCCTCCAGCGCTTTGGCCAAGGCCTCGCGATCTTCCACCGACTTGGCGGTGACCACGAATTGCGCAAAGTTGGGGCTGGCCAGTTGCTGGTCCAGCGGCAGGTAGAAGCGTGGCGCACCGACCCCGACGAAGCTGACCACATGCTCAATCTGCGGACGATCCTTGAGCAGCGCTTCCATGCGCACCGCCTCGCGCTGCGTGGCTTCGAAGGAAGCGCGCTCCGGCAAGTGCAGGTCGATCAGCAATTCGGGGCGATCCGAGCTGGGGAAGAATTGCTGCGGCACCAGCGCAAACGCCGCCAGGGAAGCGATGAAGAGCACCGTGGTGGCGATCACCACGCGGCCCCGGAATGCCACGCACCAGGCCACCGAACGGCGCAGCCAGGTGTAGATGCGGGTCTGGTAGATGGGATGGTCGTGGTCTTCCTCATCGTGGCCGGCATGCGGATTGGCGGCGATCTCTTCATCGGTGAGCGCGCCCGGCTTTTCCTTGAGCATGTGATAGCCCAGCAGCGGAATGAGCACCACCGCCGCCAGCCAGGACAGCAGCAGCGCAATGGCCGAGACCTCGAAGATGGACCGCGTGTATTCCCCCGTGCCCGACTTGGCCAGGGCAATCGGCAGGAAGCCGGCCACGGTCACCAGGGTACCGGTCAGCATCGGGAAGGCCGTGCTGGTGTAGGCGAAGGCAGCGGCGCGGCGGCGGTTCCAGCCCTGCTCCAGTTTGACCGCCATCATTTCGACGGCGATGATGGCGTCATCCACCAGCAAGCCCAGCGCCAGCACCAGCGTACCCAGCGAGACCTTGTGCAGGCCGATGTCGAACATGTACATGAACAGCGACGTCACCGCCAGCACGATGGGAATCGAGATCACCACCACCATGCCGGTGCGGATACCCAGCGATACCAGGCTGACCACCAGCACGATGGCCACCGCTTCGGCTACGGCTTCCAAAAAGTCATCCACCGATTTTTCCACCGCATGCGGCATGCTGGAGACCGCCGTCAGCGTGAGCCCGGCGGGCAGGCGCTTGCGCAATTGTTCAGTGCGCTCGTCCAGCGCCTTACCCAGGCGGATGACATCGCCGCCCGGCTGCATGGTCACGCCGATGCCCAGCACCGGCTGGCCGTTGGCGCGCATCTCCTGCTCCTGCGGTTCGTCGTAGCCGCGCGTGATGGTGGCGATGTCGCCCAGGCGGAAATTGCGGTTGTTGACGTGGATGATCTTGTCTTCCAGCGCGCGCAGGTTGTCGAACTGACCGGTGGGACGCACGTAGACGCGGTCACTGCTGGTGGTGATGAGGCCGCCCGGCACCACCGCATTCTGCCCGCCGATGGCGTCGGCCAGCTGCTGCGGGCTGATGCCCAGGCGCGTCATGCGGGTGTTGCCGATGTCGATGTAGATGCGTTCCTGGCGCTCGCCGAAGTAGTCGATCTTGGCCACGCCCGGCACATGCAGCAGTTCGCCGCGCAGCTGGTCGGCATAGTCGCGCAGCTGCGCAGGCGTGAAGCCATCGCCGGCCAGGGCGTAGATGTTGGTGTAGACGTCGCCGAACTCGTCATTGAAGTAAGGACCCCTGACGCCCTGGGGCAAGGTGGCCGCGACGTCGCCGACCTTCTTGCGCACCTGGTACCAGGTCTGCGGCACCTGCGAGGCGGGTGCCGTGTCCTTGATGGTGAAGAAGAGCTGCGACTGACCCGCGCGCGAATAGCTGCGCAGGAAATCCACATCGGGGGTCTCCTGCAGCTTGCGCGCGATGCGGTCGGTGATCTGCTCCTGCACCTGGCGCGCGGTGGCGCCAGGCCAGTCGGTCTGGATCACCATCACCTTGAAGGTGAAGGGCGGGTCTTCCGATTGCGACAGGCGCGAGTAGGAACCGATGCCCAGCAAGGTCACCAGCGCCAGGATGAAGGTCACCAGTGCCTGGTGCTGCAGGGTCCAGGCGGACAGATTGAAACGGCCGGGCGCGCTCATAGGGCGAAGTCCTCGGCATGCAAGGGCGCCACCGGCTTGACCTTCTCACCCACGGTGAGGGTATGCACACCCTGCACCACCACCTTGTCCTGTGCGCCCACGCCTTGCGAGAGCGAGATGCTGCGCTCGCCATAAGCGGCTACCGTGACCGGACGCAATTCCAGCTTGCCCTCGTTGCCCACGATCCATACCGCAGGCTTGCCGCCCTGGTGGAACAGGGCAGTGGCCGGCAACATCAGCACCTGGCCCTGCGCGGTATCGGCCGGGGTGATGCGCACTTCACCGGTCATGCCCAGGCGTACGCTGGCGTCCGGCTGTTCCAGCGTGACCTTGATGCGGAAGGTGCGGCTCTGGGGATCGGCCGCCGGGGCGACTTCGCGCACGCGGCCCTTGTACGTCTTGCCGGGCAAGGCTGCCAGCGTGACCTCGGCGGCGGCACCGGGCTGCAGGCCGGCCAGTTGGCGGTCCGCGACATCAGTGACCACATCGACCGCACCCGACCAGGCCAGCGAATAGACCGGCTGGCCAGCACTCAATACATCTCCGGTATTGGCCTGCTCGGCGCTGATGACGCCATCATGCTGGGCCACCAAAGTGGTGTAGTCGCGCTGGTTGCCGGCCACCGCGGCACGGGCCTGCGCGGCCTTGAATTGCGAGAGCGCGGCAGCGTGGGCATCCTGGCTCTGCTCCAGTTGCTGGGCGCTGATGAGCTGTTCGGCGGCTTGCGCGGTGTCGCGCTGCAGCTGTTTCTGCGCCGCCTCAAGGTGCTGGCGGGCGGAGTCCAGTTCGGCGCGGGCCGAGGCGGCATTCTGGTCGGCGTCAGAGGGGTCGAGACGTGCCAGCACCTGCCCCTTGCGCACGCTGTCACCCAGATGCACGCGGCGTTCCACCAGCTGGCCGGCCACGCGGAAGGAAAGCGAAGTCACATAGCGCGACTGGACCTCGGCCGGCAGGTGCAGCGGCCGGGTGCTGCCGCGTTCCTGCGCCTGCAGCACCACCACTTCGCGCGGTGCATCGGCGACCGGCGCGGGCTTGCTGCAGGCCGAGAGCAACAGCGTGAAGGGAATGGCCATCAGCGCCAGGCGCGCCAAAGGTGCGCGGTGAGGGACCGGGACAGATGTGGAAAGACGACCGGAACACGGACGGGAGACTGGCTTCACAGCATTCCTTTCGGGAAAGGGTGGTGTCAGGTGTCGGATCGCGGCGCGTTCCGCATCTTTACAAAATTTCAGCGATTCTAATGCACATATGAATTCAGATGCAAGCTTGTATC
Organism: Herbaspirillum sp. CAH-3; assembly: GCF_009668275.1. Taxonomy (NCBI): domain Bacteria; kingdom Pseudomonadati; phylum Pseudomonadota; class Betaproteobacteria; order Burkholderiales; family Oxalobacteraceae; genus Herbaspirillum; species Herbaspirillum sp. CAH-3. The sequence goes on from NZ_VSWE01000022.1 coordinate 30,301, forward strand.
CGAATACAACAGTGTTAGAATCCTGCCCCATGACACGCCAACGACTCAGCCGCGAGCAAAGCCGTGAGCAGACCCGGGAACGTCTGCTGGAGGCGGCGCACGCGGTGTTCATGCAGAAGGGATACGCGCAGGCCAGTGTGGAGGATATCAGCACGGCCGCCGGATATTCGCGCGGCGCCTTCTATTCCAACTTCGATGACAAGGAGCAGCTCTTCTTCGAGCTGCTGCGCCGCGAAGGCGAAAGCATCGACCGCGGCTTCGAGCGTATCCTCGATGGCGGACTGACCGATCCCGCCGCCCTGCGCGATGCGCTGGCGGTGCAGTATTCGGCGCTGTACCGCGATGACAAATGCAGCCTGCTGTGGATGGAGGCGCGCATCATTGCCCTGCGCGACGAGAAATTCCGCGCCCAGCTCGATACCTTCCTGGAACAGCGCTACAGCCAGATCACCGCTTTTGTCGAAGCCTACTGCCACCTGACCGGCACCGCCCCGGCGGCACCGCCGCGCGAAATCGCCATCGGCCTGATGGCCTTGTGCGAGGGTGTGAGTTTTTCCTATCGCTGCGTACCGCACATCGTCGACGGCAAGACCGCCGAATCGGTGCTGGCGTGGTTCCTCAAGGCTTCCGTTGCGGTCGCTGCCCCTGGGGATCACCCTCCTGCTACGGACGTAAAAAAGGCGGTGCGCAAACCCGCCACCGCCCGCAAGAAAATCCCGCCAGTTGCCTGAACCGGGCTAGCCGCTCGTCTTCAGCGGCGCGCACAGCCACTGCGCGATCTGCGGCCAGGCCTCGGCCAGCGTGCGCCCTCCCATGAACAGACCGATGTGCCCGCCCGGCACCACGCGCTGCGTGATGTGCCCGGGCGCGGTGCCCACCAGCTGCGCCGCGTTGAGCACCTGCTCAGGGGTGGTGATGTCGTCGCGCTCGCCGGCCAGCAGGTAGAGCGGGCAGGTGATGTCGCGCAGGTCCAGCGTCTTGCCCAGGGCCACGTACTGGCCGCGTGCCAGCAGGTTGTCCTTGAAGATCTGGCGAATCGCCTGGAGATACCAGCGCCCTGGCAGGTCGATCGGGGTTTCGTACCAGGCGGCGAAGGTCTCGCGCTTGGCCAGGTACACGGGATCATCAATGTGCTGGAACAGGTCCACGTGTTCGGTGAAGTAGTGCTCGTCGGGGTGCATGTTCTTCCAGCCCTGCAGCATGAAGCTGCCGCGCATGAGTCCGCCGCCGGTGCGTACCAGGTCTTCGTAGAAGCGGATCGGCGTGCGATCCACCATCTGCTTGAGCGGCCCGTCGCCGGCCCCGGCATCGATGGGGGAACCGGCCAGCACCAGGCGCTGCACCTTGTGCGGGAAGCGCGCGGCGATCATGGCCGAAATCCAGCCGCCCTGGCACAGGCCGACCAGGTTGGCGCGTCCGCCCAGTTCATCGATGACCACGCACAGGTCGGCCAGGTAGTTGTCGATCTCCAGGTCCTTCATGTCTTCGCTGGCGCTGTGCCAGTCGGTCAGGAACACGTGCGGCACGCCATGTTCGAGCAGGGTCTCCACCAGGCTCTGGCCCTGGTAATAGTCGGCAATCACCGAGGTGTGCCCGGCATAGGGCGCCACCACCAGCGTAGGAACCGCATGGGCCGCACCCGGCTTGCCGTATTCGCGCAGGCTCAGGGTGCGCAACGCCAGGCGCACCCGGTTGGCAGTGGCCATCTGCGGATGATGCAGGGCATGCAGCTTGGCCTCTTCCTCCAGGAAGCGCAGGTGCTTGTCCACCACGTCCTGCCCCTGGCGAAATACTTCGGTGGCCAGCATCATGGGCCAGAACAGCGGGACGCAGCCGGGTCCGCAGGCCGCTGGCTCTTGCGCGGGATGGCGGGTGTGGCTGGCAGGGGAAGTCGTCATGGATGGCTCCGGGAAGCTTGGACAAGTCTTGCCGCATCGTCGGCAATGACCTGTTCTTCATTGGTCGGGATCACCAGCACCCGCACGCGGCTGGCCTGGTGGCTGATGCATTCGAGATGCTGGGCATTGGCGCTCTCATCGAGCTGCACGCCAAGCCAGTCGAGGCGTGCGCAGATGGCCGCACGCATGCGCGCGTCGTGTTCGCCGATGCCGGCGGTGAAGACCAGCGCGTCCATGCCGCCCAGGGTAGTGGCCAGGCGCGCCGCTTCGCCGGCGCAGCGCAGGGCAAACAACTCCAGCGCCTCGCGCGCGGCAACCCCGTTGCTCTGCTGCAGGGTCCGCACATCGGCGCTCACGCCGGACACGCCCAGCAGGCCGGACTGGTGATACAGCAAGTCTTCCAGCGCGGCCGGCGTCATCCCCTGCTGCAGCAGGTACAGCAGCACGCCTGCATCGAGCGCGCCACAGCGCGTGCCCATGGGCACGCCTTCCAGCGTGGAAAATCCGGTACTGGCATCGACGCTGCGCCCGTTCTGGATGCCGCACAGGCTGGCACCATTGCCCAGGTGTGCGACCACCACGTTGCCGTGTGCCTCGGGCAACTGGCGGCGGCGCAATTCACTGGCGATGTAGCTGTAGGAGATGCCATGGAAACCATAGCGCAGCACGCCCTGGTCATGCAGCTTGCGCGGCAGGGCGAAGCGACGCGCCAGTGCATCCTGCGTCGCATGGAATGCGGTATCGAAGGAGGCCGTCTGCGGCAGGCCCGGACGCAACCGCGCGATGGCGCGAATCAGGCGCAGGTTCTGCGGCTGATGCAAGGGCGCCAGCGGGGCCAGGGCTTCGAGCTCCTGCTCCAGGCGTTCGTCGAGCAGGACCGGATGCGCCAGATGCAGTCCGCCATGCACCACGCGATGGCCCACCGCACACAGGGCGCCCTGTTCATGGCCCACTTCGAGCTGGTGCAGGACCTGCTCCAGCACCTGGTCCATGGAAGCGGCAGGATCGGCATCGATGCCCATCTCCGAGGCTACCCCCTCGATCTCCAGGCGCAGCCGCAAGGGAGACAGATGCAGGTCGAGCTGGCCGTGGCCGATCTTGCTGGCACTGCTGCCATCGAGGCGGAACACGCCCAGCTTGATCGAGGAGGAGCCCGCATTGAAGGTCAGCAGCCAGCGGTTCATGCGGCCTCCTTGCCGATGGCCGCCACCTTGCTACGCGAGGCGAACAGGCGCGCCAGTGCAGACGAGGCCAGACGCACGCGCAGGCTGTCGGCGCGGCTGGTCAGGATCACCGGCACACGCGCCCCCAGCACCAACCCGGCCGCCTCGGCCTGGGACAGGTAGATCAGCTGCTTGGCCAGCATGTTGCCGGCCTCCAGGTCAGGCACCAGCAGGATGTCGGCACTGCCCGCCACGGGTGAATCGATGTGCTTGATGCTGGCTGATTGCAGGCTGATGGCATTGTCGAAGGCCAGCGGTCCGTCCACCAGGGCGCCTGTGATCTGGCGCCGCGTGGCCATCACGGTAAGGGCCGCCGCATCCAGGGTCGAGGGCATGGCCGGGTTGACCGTTTCGACTGCCGCCAGCACGGCCACATGCGGACGCGGCACGCCCATCACGTGCAGCAGGTCGATGGCGTTCTGGCAGATGTCGCGCTTGTGGGCCAGGGTGGGCGTGATGTTGATGGCGGCATCGGTGATGATGAGCGGCTTGGCGTAGGTGGGGATGGCCATGGCGTAGACATGGCTGATGCGGCGTTCGGTGCGCAGCCCCGAACCGGCGGCGACCACGGCGCCCAGCAACTCATCGCTGTGCAGGCTGCCCTTCATGAGCGCGGCCACGCGCCCCTGGACGGCCAGTTCGACCGCGCGTGCGGCAGCGGCGTGGCTGTGTTCGGTGGACTCGATCTGCAAACCCGCCAGCGACAGGCCCGCCGCCTCGGCGACCCGTCGTATCCTGGCTTCCGGCCCCACCAGGAGGGGCTCCAGCAGGCCTTCTTCACGCGCCTCCAGTGCGCCCTGCAAGGCCTCGGCAGAACAGGGATGGACCACGGCCACCCGCATGGGCTGTGCGCCCAGGGCATCGCGGATGAGTTGACCGTAGCGTTCGGCAGGCGTGGCCTGCGCAGGTGGGACCATGTCGACCTCCTTGGGGGGATGGCATGAGGCAGGACGCGCTCATGCGGGCTTGCTGTGTCGCAGCATATCCTTGGCAGGAGGTGAGTTCAATTGCAGGACTGCCCGCTGGCGGGACAGAGAACACAAAGCTTGATCTGCTTCAACTTTGGTCCTGTGATCCGGTCGATCAGGCCGGCGCCAGAGCCAGCACATGCTGGCGCGCGCGTTCGGCCGGCATCGGTTCGGCGAAGTAATGGCCCTGCATGGCGTGGCAGCGCATGGATTGCAGCACCTGCAGGTCTTCCGCGCTCTCCACGCCTTCGGCCACCACCTGGAAGCCGAAGGACTCGGCCAGCTGCAGCACCGCCGAGACCAGGGCCTGGTTCTCGGTCTGGTCGGCCAGGCCGGTGACGAAGCTGCGGTCGATCTTCACGCGCGAGACATGCATCTGGCGCAGGAAACCCAGCGAGGAATAGCCCACACCAAAGTCGTCAATGGCAATGCTGACGCCCTGCATCGCCAGCGCAGTCAAGGTCTGCGTGGCAGCCTGCAGGTCCAGCGCAGTCTCTTCGGTGATCTCGATTTCCAGCATGCGCGCGGGCAGGTCCTGGCGCTTGAGGGTACCGGCGACTAGGTCTTCGATGACGATGCGCTCCATTTCGCGCGGCGAGATGTTCATCGACACGCGCAGGTCGCTGCGGCCGTTGTCCTGCATGAAGCGGATCATCGCGGCGACTTCACCCATGATGAAACGCAGCAGTTCTTCGGACAAACCCGCCAGCGCCGCGATCTCGATGAGATCGGGCGGGGCGATGGCGCCGTGGCGGCGATGGGTCCAGCGCACCAGCGCTTCAAAGCCGTCCAGGGCACGCCCGCCATCGCAGACGATGGGCTGGAACCAGACCTGCAGTTCGCCATCGGCCAGGGCCTGGGCAAGGTCGCGCTCGACGTCGCGCTTCATCTGCAGATGGGCATCCAGCGCGGCGTTGAAGAGCTGGTACTGGTTGCGGCCACGGCGCTTGGCTTCGTACATGGCGGCGTCCGAGCAGACCAGCATCTCGTTGATGTCGTCCCCGCGCGAGAGGTAGATGCCCAGGCTCAGGCCGATGTGGCGATGGGCCAGGCGCGCGAAGGGCTGGCGGATCGCTGCGATCAGGCGCCGGGCCACCTGCTCCGGCAGCTCTGCCTGCACCGTCAGCGGATAGAGGATCACGAATTCATCGCCGCCCAGGCGCGCCAGCGTGGCGCCTTCGGGCAGGGCGGCCTGCAGGCGCCGTGCCACTTCGATGAGCACCTGGTCGCCCGCTTCGTGGCCGTAGGCGTCGTTGATGACCTTGAAACCATCCAGGTCGAGGAACATCAGGCAATGCCGGTCCTGCTGCTGCGCCAGCACCTGCGTGGCCACCTGCATGAAACCGGCGCGGTCCAGCAGGCCGGTCAGCAGGTCGTGCTCGGCCTGGTACTGCATGCGCGCGGCGAACTGGCGCAGGTCTTCATGCGCCACGGCCAGGGCGTGGTTGGCGGTGGTGGCTTCGTTCTTCAGGGCGCAGGCGCGCGAGAACATGCGCTCGCCCACGCGCGCACCGCGGATCAGCCCGGCGAGATAGATCACGGCCGTGGCGGCCAGGGCCAGGCGGGTCGGGGTGCGATCGAATGCGAGCAGGCAGAAGATCACCGACAGCAGGGGCGGCGTGATGAAACTGATGGGGATGCGGGCAAAGGCAAATCCGTGCGTGACCGCACCGGCCGTGATGCCGCACACGCAGGTGAGGTAGAACAGCGTCTCGGGCGTGGTGTAACCCTCGCTCAGCCAGGGCATGCCGGCCCAGGCGATGCCCGAGACCAGTGCCAGGATCCAGTGCAGGCGCAGGTTCAATTCGACCACGGCGCCCGGGCCGCCAGCCTCGCCGCGCCGGTGCATCCACGGTACCAGCTGCGCCACGCGCTGTGGCGACAGGCGGCACAGGGGGATACGCACCACATTGACCAGCGTGGCGCAAACCAGCCACACCAGGGCAATCCAGATCTTGCCGGAATGCCAGGCCACGAACGTGGAAATGCCGCTGAGCACGAAGGCCACCGGAATGGACAGCATGACCGTATGCCGTGCCGCCGTGAGCTGGTCGGCGCGGATCAGTTGTCGCAATGCGATCCGGGAGTCTTGATCCCCGGCGCCGGTTTCTGTCTTGAGTTCGTTCACATCTCCATCCCGTCATGCCCATCTGCGCTGCCTGCCGAGCGGCCAGGCAGAACCGGCTGGGCCTCCCTGTCCAGGGTAGCGCTACCGGTCGCGGGTATTATCCAATGAATAAGAAAAATTCCCATCAAAACATGAGCCCTATTGAGATGTATCAACGAGTTGTTGGCGCGGAAGAGACAAGCTCCGGGCTTGCTGATCCCTTTTCATGACCTGGAGAACCCTCATGTCCCAAGACAACGGCAACTGGCTATCGGCTGAACAGGCCGTCATGCCCGACGGCAGCGAGCGTCATAACTTGCCCCTGGTCAACAGGAAACTGCCGCAGCTGTCGCCGCAACAGGCTGGCGGGGACGCTGCTGCGGCGGCGCCGGAGGCAACACCGCAGGCGCCCGCAACGCCATCGGCGGCAAGCTGAGTTCTCCGAAAGCAACAGTTCCCGCAGGGGGATTTCCGGACCCGGTGCGCCGGAAGGCTAAAATGGAGCGGTATTTACTGCGCGGCAAATTGGCGCTGCTCCTGTCATGGCTCTCGATCCCTCCACTCTCCTCATCCTCACCATTGCGCTGGCCGCCGCCGCCTCCCTGTACCTGGCCATCGAATGGGGCAGCGTGCGGGAACGTTCGCTGCTGCTGTGGAGCAGCGGTTTCGCCATCATCACGGTCGGCTCCTTCCTGGCGCTGCTGCGCTCGCGCGGCTACCTGGTGGTGGGCATCTGGTTCGCCAATGGCCTGCTCATCGCCGCCCACGGCTGCTTCCTGGCGGGGGTGGCGTGGTTCACGCGCACTCGTGTCTCACGCTGGTGGTGGCTCATCGCCCTGCTCTGGCTGCTGATGCTGCTGCTGCCCGCGCACGCCTGGTGGTCGCGCGTGATGCTGGGCCTGCAGTCGCTGATGATCGCCGCCCTCACCTTGCACGCCAGCCTGCTGCTGCGTCCGCACGGCGCCTCCTTGAGCGTGGGCGCGGTACAGCTGCGCTATGTCCTGCTGATCCACGGGCTGTTCTATCTCGCCAAGGCGGTCTCGGCGCTGGCGCTGGGCGCGTTCGTGGATCTGGCGGCCTTCGGCGGCGCGCTGATCCAGGTCTCGCTGGTGGAAGGATCGATGGCGGTGATGCTGATCGCCTTGTCGATGACCGGCACCGAACGCCATCGCCGCGAAGAACGCATCGGCCAGCTGGCCGCGCGCGACCCCCTGACGGGACTGCTGAACCGCCGTGCCTTGCAGGCGGGCGCGCCGGCACTGCTGGCCCAGGCCAGCAAGGCCCATCCGGGTGCACTGCTGCTCATCGACATCGACAACTTCAAACAGGTCAACGACTTGCACGGCCATGCTGCGGGCGACAAGCTGCTCGAAGCCCTGAGTACCCTGCTGCGCGATGTGCTGCCCGCCGATGCACTGGCCGCGCGGCTGGGCGGGGACGAGTTCGTGATCCTGCTGCGGGATGTGCGTGCAGAACAGGTGGCCCATCTTGGAGAACAATTGCGGATGGCCTTCGCGCATGTAGCGCGCAAGGCAGTGGCAACCCCTGATGCGGTGAGCCTGAGCGTGGGCGCCAGTCTCTACACCACGCCCGCGCTGACGCTGGAAAAGCTGATGGCGGCAGCCGATGCCGCCCTCTATGATGCCAAGCGGGCCGGGCGCGACCGGCTCATCGTGAGCCCGGCACACATCACTGCAACCAGTCCTTGAGGCGGTACCAGGCCCCGACCAGGGGCAGGAACCAGGGCTTGCCGACATGACCGGGGATGGCCGGCCAGTCGAAGTCTTTCCATGGGTTGAGATCGGTGCGGCCTTCCATCACCTCGGCCATCAGCGTCCCCATGAGGCTGGCCATGTGCGTGCCGTGGCCGCTGTAGCCCATGGCATGGAAGACGCCATCACGCTGTCCGGCACGCGGCAGGCGGTCCACGGTCATGTCGACCATGCCGCCCCAGCAGTAGTCGATGCGGACCTTGGCCAGTTGCGGGAACACCTCCAGCATCTGGCCGCGCAGGATCTCGCCGCTCTTGGCGTCGGACTGCGGATTGGACACGGCAAAGCGCGCCCGCCCGCCGAAGAGCAGGCGATTGTCCGGCGTAGCGCGGAAATAATTTACAAAATTCTTGGTATCGGTGTACATCCGACGCGTTGGCAGCAACTGCGCCAGCAGTTCCGCCGGCAGCGGTTCCGTGACGATCAGGAAAGCACCCACCGGCACGATGCGGCGGCGTATCCAGCCAAACGGACCGACCTGTGAAATGCCGCTGGCCAGCAGCACCTGGCCGGCGCGCAGGCTGCCTGCCGGCGTCTGCACCTGATAGCCGCCTCCCTGCGCCTTCAGGCCCAGCACGGGCGTGTGTTCGAGGTAGATCGCGCCGCGTCGCTGGGCGGCGTGGGCCAGGCCGCGGACATAGCGTCCGACATGCATGCCGGCACTCTTTTGCATCAGCAGTGCGCCGTAGTAACGGTCGCTGCCCAATTCGTCACGCAGTTCGGCGCGGCTGACCAGGCGCGTATCGGCGTCCACATTGGCGGCCAGCAGGGCCTGGCTGCGCGCCAGCTTGTCGAAGTGCTCGGGCTTGGCCGCCAGCTTGAGCTTGCCGTAACGGGCAAAACTGCAGTCGATGGATTCCTCGCGCACCAGCCTTTCCACGGTATCCACTCCGGCATCGAAGGCCCGATAGAGCCGGTTGGCGCATTCCGTTCCCAGGCGTTGTGACAGGGCAGCGTAGTCCTGCGCGAAACCGTTGTTGCACATGCCGCCATTGCGTCCGGAGGCGGCACCTCCGACGATATCAGCTTCGCACACCACCACCCTGGCCCCCTTGCGCGCCAGCGCCAGGGCCGCGGCTGAACCGGTGATGCCGCCGCCGACGACCAGGACGTCGCAACCGCCGTCGGGCAAGGCGGGATGGGTGCTGATGAAGGGGGATGAGGTGTCCAGCCAGTACGACTTCAATTGCATCAGGAGCTCCATCGACAGTCGGCAGCCGGGGCGTGAACGCAGGGCGAGGCCGCAACAGGGTGTGTGCTGATTATGGTGTGCGCTCCCGGTACGGTGATTAATGCTCATTGAACGCAGCATTAAACGCAGGTTAATGCTCGTGCAGCGCCCGTCCTTGCTGGCTGCCAGCAGGACGAGCGGCGCAGCGTAACGAAAAATGCCGGAAAGCCGCCGTTTAAAAGTAGAAGCTGCTCCGATCCCGGCGCAATAAGAATTATTAGTTGGAGGCCGGCGGCCATACTTCTTCCATCCCCAACGAAGGAGTTTGAGCAAATGACTTTCAAGCCGAAGTACATCAGTTTTGACTGCTATGGAACCCTGATCAATTTCGAGATGGGTCCGACCGCCCGCACACTCTTTGCCGATCGTGTCGACGAGAAGCGCATGCCGGCCTTCCTGAACAGCTTCCGCTTCTATCGTCTGGACGAAGTGCTGGGCGCCTGGAAGCCCTTCTTCGACGTGGTGGAAAGCGCCATCCAACGTGCCTGTCACGCTCATGGCGTGGAGTACCGCGCCAGCGATGCGCAGGCGCTCTATGCAGCCGTGCCGACCTGGCAGCCGCATCCGCATGTGGTGGAAACGCTGGAGAAGATCGCCCCGCACATCCCGCTGGTGATCCTGTCGAACTCCATGGTCGACCTGATCCCGCACAGCGTGGCGCACCTCAAGGCGCCCTTCCATGCGGTCTACACCGCTGAGCAAGCGCAAGCCTACAAGCCGCGCGGACAGGCCTTCGAATACATGTTCGACCAGCTCGGCTGCGGTCCGGAAGAGATGGTGCACTGCTCGTCGAGCTTCCGCTACGACCTGATGACGGCCAAAGACCTCGGCTTCATGGGCAAGGCTTACATCGATCGCAATCACGAGCCCTACTGCGATGGTTATGGCGTGAGCCGGCTGACCGACTTCCGCCAGCTGGCCGCGCTGGTGGGCCTCTGATGGACGCCGGGCCGTTCACGCGATGCGAGACGCATGATGCTTGAGACCGCTTCGACCGATACCGCCGCCCTCAGCACGGCGGCACCTGACCTGCCGGCGCCGGCGCTGCAAAGGCTGGCCGCGCAACATTACGGCATCCAAGGCGTGGCCACTGCGCTGGGCGGTGAACGCGACCAGAACGCCTGCATCGAGAGCGCCGATGGCACGCGCTACGTGCTCAAGATCAGCAATCCGTCCGAACAGGCCACCGTGGTGGATTTCCAGATCGCTGCGCTGGATCACATCGCGCAGGCGGCACCGGACCTGCCGATCCCGCGCGTGCTGCGCTCGCTGGGCGGGCAAAGCATCGAACGGGCAAGGCTGCCGGATGGCAGCATCAGCATGGTGCGCATGCTGACCTACCTCGACGGCGTGCAGATCAAGCATACCGACCGCAGCGACGGCCAGCGGCGCGCCATGGGCAGTGGCCTGGCCAGGCTGGACCTGGCCCTGCAAGGCTTCAACCACGCCGGGGCGCATCACGACCTGCTGTGGAACGTCTCTGCGGCGCACCGGCTGCGCGACAAGATGGAGAGCCTGCAGGATCCGGCCAAACGCCAGCTGGCACGGCACTTCATGACGCGCTTCGAAGAGCAGGTGTTGCCGCGCCTGCGCGACGTCCGTGCGCAGGTGATTCACAACGACTATCACCTCTACAACGTGCTGGTGGCCCCGCACGAGCAGGAGCGCATCACCGGCATCATCGATTTCGGCGACATGCTGCACGCGCCGCTGGTGGGTGAAGTCGCCACGGCGGCAGCCTTCCACATGGCAGGCAACGAGGATCCCTTTACCGGGCCGGCACAATTCGTGGCGGCCTATCACGCCGTGCTGCCGCTGAGCGCACCCGAACAGGAGATCGTCACCGACCTGATGGTCACGCGCCAGCTGGTCACGGCCCTCATCTCTGAATGGCGCGCCGTGCGCTATCCCCACAACCGCGCCTACATCATGCGGCACAACCCGGCGGCCTGGGAGGCGCTCGGCCAGATGGCCGACCTGCCGCGCCAGGACGCGCGCGACCGCCTGCTTTCCGACATCCGACACAGGAGCATTGCATGAGCACGACCACCACCACCGACCTCACCATGGTCAACGCCTACATTCCCGGCCGCGCCGACGTCGGCCCCGTGACAGGGGCCCTGATCGAGCGCCGCAATGCCCTGCTGGGGCCGGCCTATCGCCTGATGTATGAACATCCCTTGCACATCGTGCGCGGCGAAGGCGTCTGGCTGATCGATCCGCAGGGGCGGCGCTACCTGGATGTGTACAACAATGTCACTTCGCTGGGACACTGCCATCCGGCCGTCACCGCAGCGATCTGCGAACAGGTACAGACGCTGGCCACCAATACGCGCTACCTGCACGACACCATCCTGGAGCTGGCCGAGCGCTTGCTGGCGACGGTACCGGAGACATCGCTGGCCCACCTGATGCTCACCTGCACCGGCAGCGAAGCCAATGACCTCGCCTATCGCATCGCCAAGGTGCATACCGGCGGCACCGGCGTCATCGTCACTGACACGGCTTATCACGGCATCACCGATGCCGTCTCGCAGTTCTCGCCCTCGCTGGGCAGCAGCGTCAACCTGGGGCCGCATGTGCGCCTGGTACCGGCCCCGCGCGCCTATCACGCGCCGGGGCAGAACCTGGGAGAAAAATTCACGCGCGACGTCGAAGCCGCCATCGCCGACCTGAAACGCCACGGCATCCGGCCTGCTGCCCTGATCGTGGATTCACTGTTCACCAGCGACGGCATCCTCCCCGGACCTGCGGGCTTTCTGCAGGGGGCGGTGCAGGCCATCAAGGCGGCAGGCGGCTTGTTCATCGCCGATGAAGTGCAGCCGGGCTTCGGCCGCACCGGCCAGCACATGTGGGGTTTCCAGCGCCATGGCGTCACGCCCGACATCGTCACCATGGGCAAGCCGATGGGCAATGGCCAGCCGGTCGCAGGCATCCTGGCGACCGCCGATGTGCTGCAGGAATTCGGGCAGCGTTCGCGTTACTTCAATACCTTCGCCGGCAATACGGTCTCGTGTGCAGCCGCGCTGGCGGTACTGAAGACGATAGAACGCGAAAGCCTGATTCCCCATGCACGGGAGGTCGGTGGCGTGCTGCTTGACGGCATCCGTGCGCTGGCCGAACGCCATGAGGCCATCGGCGACGTGCGCGGTGCGGGCATGTTCGTGGGCGTGGAACTGGTGTCGGACCGGGCACAGCGTACGCCGGACCGGGCGCTCACCAGCGAAGTGGTCAACCGGATGCGCCAGAAGGGCGTGCTGCTCAGTGCCTGCGCGATGGGCCACAACGTGCTCAAGATCCGGCCGCCGCTGGTGCTGTCGGCCGACCAGGCGGGCATGGTGATCGATGCGCTGGACGAGTCGCTGACCGAAGTCCGGGCAGCTGCGACACGCGGCTGAGGCCGATGATGCGGTGCTATGATCGATCCATGCGCACCCCCGACCCCATCGACCGCACCGACATCAAGATCCTCGAGCACTTGCAGCGCGAGGGCCGCTGTTCCAACGTGGAGCTGGCCGAGGCCGTCAATCTCAGTCCCAGCCCCTGCCTGACGCGGACCAAGCGCATGGAAGAAACCGGCGTCATCGCCGGTTATGCGGCCCAGGTGGCACTGGAGAAGCTGGGAAGCCACGTCGTGGTGTTTTCCGAAATCACGCTGGGCAGCCACCGTCCCGCGGACTTTCGCAAGTTCGAAGAGGGGGCAGCCCGGTATGCGGAAATCGTGGAGTGCTACAACGTCAGCGGGGGGTATGACTATTTGCTCAAGATCGTCTCGCCCACTGTTGGGCTGTTCCAGGAACTGATGGAACGCCTGCTGGAGGACGAGATCGGCATCGAGAAATTCGCCAGCCGCATTGTGTTGCGCCATCCCTATGAGCGGCGGGTGGAGCCGGTGGAGGTGATTGCTTCGGGGAAGAGCAGCTGGAAGTGACGGCAGGCGAGCCCGCCGTCGCCGCCCTCAGGAAAACCGGGTGAAATCCGGCTTGCGCTTCTCGAAGAAAGCCGTGAACGCTTCCTTGGCCTCGGGCGCGGTCAGCATGCGCGAGAAGTGCTCGATCTCGGCCACCATCTGCTGCTCGGTCGCTGTCACCCGGTTTTTCTTCATCAACTGCTTGGTCACCCGGATCGACGCCGCCGGCAGTGCCGCCAGCTTGGCGGCCTGCTGCTGCGCATAGGGCAGCAATTCTTCCAGCGGCAGCACGCGGTTGACCACACCCATCTGGCAGGCTTCGTCTGCACCGAAGGCTTCGCCCAGCAAGAGCTTCTCGGCCGCACGCTGGTAACCGGCGATATGCGGCAACAGCAGCGACGACGCCGCCTCCGGGCACAAACCCAGTTGCGTGAAGGGCATCGAGAACTTGGCATTGTCAGCGGCATACACAAGGTCGCAATGCAGCAGCAGCGTGGTACCGATGCCCACGGCCACGCCCGCGACGGCCGCCACGATGGGCTTGCTGGCATGGCTGATCTGCCACAGGAACTGGAATACCGGTGCGTCCTGGGTCTTGGGCGGATTCTTCAGGAAATCTTCCAGGTCATTGCCGGCCGAAAAGGATTTGGGCTTGCCGGTGAAGAGGATGGCGCGCACCGCGCTGTCGGTCTCGGCCTCCTTCAGGGCATCAGCCAGTTGCTGGTACATGGCGGCGGTGATGGCGTTCTTCTTGTCTTCGCGGTCGAAGTGGATGGTCAGGACGCCATCGGCCTTGATGAGCTGGATATCCATCTGCACAGGTCTCCTTGAATGTTATAAATGATTTATAAGGTTCATGAAAAAAAGCCGCACGGCATGCGCAGTGCGGCTTTTACATCAGGCCTTGCGGGCGCGGATCAGACGCGTTCGAAAATGCCCGCTGCACCCATGCCGGTACCCACGCACATGGTCACCATGCCGTACTTCAGGTTCTTGCGGCGCAGTGCATGGATGGTGGTGGCGGCACGGATCGCACCGGTAGCACCCAACGGGTGGCCCAAAGCAATCGCGCCGCCCATGGGGTTGACCTTGCTCGGGTCCAGGCCGAGGTCGCCGATGACGGCCAAAGCTTGCGCAGCGAAGGCTTCGTTCAGTTCGATCCAGTCGATCTGGTCCTGGGTCAGGCCGCCGGCCTTGAGGGCCGCAGGAATCGCTTCCTTCGGGCCGATGCCCATGATCTCCGGCGGCACGCCGCGCACCGCGAAGGAGACGAAGCGCGCCAGCGGGGTCAGGTTGAATTGCTTCAGGATCTTTTCCGAGACGATGATCAGCGCACCTGCGCCATCGGAGGTCTGCGAGCTGTTGCCTGCGGTGACGCTGCCCTTGGCGGCGAAGACAGGCTTGAGCTTGGCCAGCGCGGCCAGGTTGGAATCGGCACGCGGACCTTCGTCCAGGGCGACGGTACGGGTCTTGATGTCGATCTCGCCGGTAGCCAGGTTGGGGAAGCGCTCGACGATCTCGACCGAGGTCATCTCGTCGGCGAATTCACCGGCCTGCTGGGCGGCGATGGCCTTCTGGTGCGAGGCCAGCGAGAACTCGTCCTGTGCTTCCCGCGAGACCTTCCACTGCTGTGCCACCTTCTCGGCGGTCAGGCCCATGCCATAAGCCATGCCGACGTTCTCATCCTTGAAGGCATTGATGTTGATGGAAGGATGGAAGCCCATCATCGGCACCATCGACATCGATTCGGCACCGGCGGCGATCATGACGTCAGCTTCACCGACGCGGATGCGGTCAGCGGCCATGGCGATGGCGGTGATGCCGGAGGCGCAGTAGCGGTTGATGGTGACGCCGCCGATGGTATTGGGCAGGCCGGCCAGCAGCACGGCATTGCGCGCCATGTTGAGGCCCTGTGCGCCTTCGGGGAAGGAGCAGCCGACGATGGCGTCCTCGATCAGCTTGGGGTCCAGGCCCGGCACTTGTGCGACGGCGGACTGGATGGCACGCACCAGCAGGTCATCCGGGCGGGTGTTCTTGAACATGCCACGCGGCGCCTTGCCGATGGGGGTGCGGGTGGCGGCGACGATGTAGGCGTCTTGCAGTTGTTTGCTCATTACCAAATCTCCTTGGACTCTCCCTCCCCTTCAGGGGGAAAGAGGTTTCATTAATTGCGCACAGGCTTGCCGGTTTGCATCATGCCCATGATGCGTTCCTGGGTCTTGGGGTGGTTGAGCAGCTCCATGAAGAACTTGCGCTCGATGTCGAGCAGCCATTGTTCATTGACGATGCTGCCCTCTTCCACCTCGCCACCGGCGACAGTCTCGGCGATCATCTTGCCGAGCTTGAAGTCGTGGGCCGAGATGAAGCCGCCATCACGCATGTTGACCAGCTGCGCCATGATGGTGGCCAGGCCGTTGCGGCCGATCACCGGCACCTGCGGCGGCAGCTGCGGACGGTAGCCGGCATCGAACAGCGCGCGCGCCTCGACCTTGGCCACGTGCAGCAATTCATAGGGGTTGAAGACGATGACGTCATCTTCGCGCAGGTAACCCAGCTTGCGCGCTTCCAGTGCGGACTTGGAGACATTGGCAGTGGCCGCGGCCAGCATGTATTCCTTCAGGAATTGCAGGATGTCATTGCCTTTGGCTTCCTTGGCCGCGCGCACGGCCGCTTCCTTCAGGCCGCCACCGGCCGGGATCAGGCCCACGCCCACTTCCACCAGGCCGATATAGGACTCGATGGAGACCACGCGCTTGGCGGTATGCAGCAGCAATTCGCAGCCACCTCCCAAAGCCAGACCCGCCACAGCGGCAATCACCGGCACGCTGGCGTACTTCAGGCGCTGGTGCGCCTGCTGCAGCTGGTGCACCACCGGCTCAATCGCTTTGACGCCACCGGACATGAACAGCGGCAGCATCGACTGCAGGTCGGCACCGGCCGAGAAGGCGCCGCCTTCGGCCGCATCCGGATGCCAGATCACCAGGCCCTTGAAGTTCTGTTCGGCTTCGGTGACGGCCTTGTTCATGCCATCGATCACGCCCTGGCCGATCACGTGCATCTTGGTCTTGAAGGACAGGATCAGCACATCGTCATTCTGGTGCCAGATGCGGACCGATTCGTCTTCAAAGAAGGTGGTGCCGGCGCTCTTGCCATCGGCGGCACCTTCGCCCACCAGCGGGGCACGGAAGGCCTGGCGCTGGTAGACCGGCAGTTCGGAACGGGCCACGTCAGCCTTCTTGGAAGGCGACCAGGAACCCTTCTCCGAATGCACGCCGTCACGGCCATCGAAGACCCAGTCGGGCAGCGGTGCGGTGGAGAGTGCACGGCCGGCCTCAATGTCTTCCTTGACCCATTGCGCGATCTGCTTCCAGCCGGCGGCTTGCCAGGTCTCGAAGGGACCGACGCTCCAGCCGAAGCCCCAGCGCATGGCGAAGTCCAGGTCACGGGCGTTGTCGGCCACCGATTCCAGGTGCACGGCGATGTAGTGGAAGGCATCGCGGAAGATGGCCCACAGGAACTGGCCTTGCGGATTGGTCGAATCATGCAGCGCCTTCATGCGCTTGACCGGATCCTTTTCCTTGAGGATGCGGGCGATGATGTCATCGGCCTTGGCACCGCCCGGAACGTAGTCACCCTTGGCCGGATCGATGCGCAGGATGTCCTTGCCGACCTTCTTGTAGAAACCGGCACCGCTCTTCTGGCCCAGTGCGCCCTGCTCGACCAGCTTGGCCAGCAGCGGCGGGGTGGCATAGGAGGAGAAGAAGGGATCGTCCTTCAGGTTGTCCTGCATGGTCCTGATGACGTGGCCCATGGTATCCAGGCCCACCACGTCGGCGGTACGGAAGGTACCGGACTTGGCACGGCCCAGCTTGGCACCGGTCAGGTCATCGACCACATCGACCGAGAGGCCATACTTCTCGGCTTCGATGATGGTGGCCAGGATGCCGAACACGCCCACGCGGTTGGCCACGAAGTTCGGGGTGTCGAAGGCTCGCACCACGCCCTTGCCCAGCGTGGTGGTGAGGAAGGCTTCGAGCTGGTCGAGGATGTGCGGTTCGGTCGATTGGGTCGGGATCAGTTCGACCAGGTGCATGTAGCGCGGCGGGTTGAAGAAGTGCACGCCGCAGAAGCGCGCCTTCAGGCCGGCATCGAAACCTTCGGACAAGGCATTGATCGACAGGCCCGAGGTATTGGAGGCGAAGATGGCCTTGGGGCCGATGTGCGGGGCGACCTTCTTGTAGAGGTCATGCTTCCAGTCCATGCGCTCGGCGATGGCTTCGATGATGAGGTCGCAGCCTTCCAGCACGGCCAGGTCATCCTCGTAGTTGGCGACCTGGATCAGGGCCGCGTCATCCTTGTTGCCCAGCGGTGCCGGGCTGAGTTTCTTCAGGTTCTCGATGGCGCGTTGCACGATGCCGTTCTTCGGGCCTTCCTTGGCCGGCAGGTCGAACAGCACGACCGGCACGCGGGCATTGATGCAGTGGGCGGCAATCTGGGCCCCCATGACGCCCGCGCCGAGCACGGCCACTTTTTTGACGATGAAATTGGACACGCAAATCTCCTTTGCTGGTGCTGCAAACATGAAACATGAATTCGGGCCTGGCAAGGTGCTGCGCCGCAGGGGCGAGCGCTCACTGTACGCTCTTTATCCCTGGTGCGGCGGCTCACAGCATGCCCTGCCGCAGTGACGCCCGCGTGACGCCGTCACGGGCCGCATTGCGTTGGATCAACGCCGCGTGCAGGCGTGCAGCCCGCGCGCGGCGTGGTGTTGCGATCAGAACAGTTCTGCGTCCAGCGCCATCAGGTTGGCCGCACCCGAACGGGCCTGGCGGATCAGCATCGCGGTTTCCGGCAGCAGGCGCGCAAAGTAGAAGCGCGCCGTGGCCAGCTTGGCGGTGTAGAAGGCGTCGCCGCTGTCCTGCTTTTCCAGCGCGATCTTGGCCATGCGCGCGAACAGGTAGGAGAACACCAGGTGGCCAACCACGCGCAGGTAAGGCACGGCAGCCGCGCCGGCTTCATCCTGGTTGGCGAAGGACTTCATGCCGATTTCCATGGTCAGCTTGGTCACCTTGTCGCCGATGTCGGCCAGCGGGGTGATGAACTCGGACATGGATTCATCGGTACCGTGCTCTTCCACGAAGGCCTGGATCTGCGCGCCGAATTTCTTCAGCTTGGCGCCGTTGTCCATCAGGATCTTGCGGCCCAGCAGGTCCAGTGACTGGATGGTGTTGGTTCCTTCATAAATCATGTTGATGCGGGCATCGCGCACGTATTGCTCCATGCCCCACTCGGCGATGTAGCCATGGCCGCCGTAGACCTGCAGGCACTCGGAGGTGGCCATCCAGGCGTTGTCGGTCAGGAAGGCCTTCACCACCGGGGTCAGCAGGGCCACGATGTCGGCGCTGTCCTTGCGTACTTGTTCATCCGGGTGGGTCAGTTCCTTGTCCAGCTCCAGCGCGACATAGGAGGTGAAAGCACGGCCACCTTCGGCGAAGGCCTTGGCGGTCAGCAGCATGCGGCGCACGTCCGGATGCACGATGATCGGATCGGCCGGCTTGTCGGCGGCCTTGATGCCGGACAGGCTGCGCATCTGCAGGCGGTCCTTGGCGTAGACCAGGGCGTTCTGGTAAGCCACTTCGGTCAAGCCCAGGCCTTGCATGCCCACGCCCAGGCGGGCTGCGTTCATGAACACGAACATCGCCTGCAGGCCTTTGTGCGGCTGGCCGATCAGCCAGCCGGTGGCGCCATCCAGGTTCATCTGGCAGGTGGCGTTGCCGTGGATGCCCATCTTCTCTTCGATGGCACCGCAGAAGATCGGGTTGCGTGCGCCCAGCGAGCCGTCGGCATTGGGCAGGAACTTGGGCACCAGGAAAAGTGAAATCCCCTTCGAACCTTCGGGTGCATCGGGCAGACGGGCCAGGACCAGGTGAACGATGTTGGCGGACACGTCGTTTTCACCAGCGGAGATGAAAATCTTGTTGCCGGTGATCTTGTAGGAGCCATCGGCCTGCGGCTCGGCCTTGCTGCGCAAGAGGCCCAGGTCGGTACCGCAGTGGGCTTCGGTCAGGCACATGGTGCCGGTCCATTCGCCCGAGACCAGCTTGGGCAGGTAGAGCTGCTTCTGTTCGTCCGAACCGTGCGCATGCAGGCACTCGTAGGCACCGTGCGAGAGGCCGGGGTACATGGTCCAGGCCTGGTTGGACGAGTTCAGCATCTCGTAGAAGGAGTTGTTGATCGTCAGCGGCAGGCCCTGGCCGCCGAAGTCCGGATCACAGGACAACGCCGCCCAGCCGGCTTCCACATATTGCTTGTAGGCTTCCTTGAAACCCTTGGGCGTGGTCACGGACTTGCTCTCGCGATCGAAATGGCAGCCCTCGCGGTCACCCGAATGGTTCAGCGGGAACAGGACCTGCGAGGCGAACTTGCCGCCCTCTTCCAGTACCTGGTCCACCAGTTCGCGGTTGGTGTCGGCGTGGGGCGGCAGTTCCTTGAACACTTCCTCGACATTGAGCAGCTCGTGCAGCACGAATTGCATGTCGCGCAAGGGGGCGTTGTATTGGGGCATGGATGTCTCCGGACGGGTTACGCTGCCTTCCTGGCAGCCGATTTGGAATTCTTGGGGGTGCTGGTGCTGGCGCTGTCGCTGCCCTGCGGGCGGTAGCTGTCGATGAGGCGGCGGAAGCTGGCCTCGGCACGTTCAACGCTGCCGGGGATGTGCAGGAAGCGCGCATCGTGATGCAGGGCCAGGATCAGGCCATACATTTCATAGACCATCTGGCTGACCTCGATGTCGGTGCGCAGGTGGCCGGCTTCCATGGCCTGCTTGATGCAGCGCTCCAGCGCATCGCGCCAGGCCTGGACCATGGCCACCAGGTGATCGCGGATGGCGCCGGGGCGGTCGTCATACTCGACCGCGCCGCTGATGTAGATGCAGCCCAGGGCGATTTCCACCGTGACCTGCTTGATCCAGCGCGCGAACATGCCTTCCAGGCGCGGCAGGCCGCGCGGCTCTTTGATGGAGGGATAGAACACGTCCTGCTCGAAGCGGTTGTGGTACAGGCGCACGACCTCGATCTGCAGGTCCTCGCGCGAGCCGAAATGGGCGAAGACGCCGGACTTGCTCATCTTCATCTTCTCCGCCAGCAGGCCGATGGTGAGCCCTTCCAGGCCATCACGGCTGGCCAGCTCCAGCGCCACATCCAGGATGGCGGCGCGGGTCTGCTCGCCCTTGCGCAGGAACTTGGGCCGGGCGGGCGCGGTGGTCACCTTGCTTGTCTCAGTCATCGTTGTCTCTTTGATATCCGCCGCAGACGGCGACGGGAAGGAACCGGTTCGACGGGCGCGGCTCGGGGTCCGCTGTCTTGTGCCCTGGATAAACTGACATGAATTTATCTTCATGCAGAATTTATTCGAACGATCGTACTATTATTCATCACGCCGCAAATGTCAAACAAAAAATCGGGCCGTCTTGCGGTACGGATTTTGCCGGGTGGCAAGCCTTCAGGCGGACGCGGGAGGGGGATTGGCGGCACCCAGCAGGTCGTGGGCATCGAGCAGGGCGTAGACGATGGTGGGGTTGTTTTCCAGGCACTTGCGGATGGCTGCCGGGATGGTATCGCGCGTCTTGCGGCACAGGCCGGGCTGCTCGGCCAGGTGGATCTGCAGGCCGCGCACGGTGCGCACCTCGTTGGGGCCGGGGCTGATGTGCAGGTGGATGCCGAGGTTCTTGCGCATCAGGCTGCCCACATGCAGCAGCTCGTCGTAGGTGCTGATGCGGGTGATGCGTTCGATCAGGCGTTTTTCTTCTTCACGGGTAAGCCAGAGCACGCGGGCTTCGGGCGCGTGCAGGCATTCCAGCAGCGCTTCACGCTGGCAATCGCAGGCACCGGGCGGGCACTCCTTGCGCAGGGGACGGGCCACGGGGACGGACTGCATCGATTCGGAAGAGACCACCTGAGACATCTGCACCTTTGCACCTGGGTTGGAGAAAAGACAGGCCGGGGAAAACGGTCCTCATCTTACAACGAGCCCGCGTTGCAGCGGGATCAGGATGAGGACCGGTCGAGCAGTCGGCGGTCACGCTTGGTCGGGCGTCCCTTGATCTCGGCCGAGGGTTCGCGGAAGAGGCGATGGCGTTCGGCCAGCGCAGCACGCCGCGCGATGCTCTCTTCGGTTTCCTGGTACAGGGTGGCGGCAATGGCGGCCGAGCCGCGCTTGTCGGCGATGCCCGTGACCAGCACCTCCCATTCGGTGGAACCGTTGTCGATATCCAGGCGGTCGCCATTCCTGACGTTGTGGGCGGGCTTGGTGCGCTCGCCGTTGAGCTTGATGCGGCCGCGCTCCACGGCTTCGGTGGCCTGCGATCGCGTCTTGAAGAAGCGTGCGGCCCAGCACCATTTGTCGATGCGGGTGGTGTCCATGTCAGGATGTGAATTGGTGAGTGACGCTCAGTAGGTAGCGGTAATTATCGATATTTTTTGAATCATTTGCTCAAGAAAATCGGGATTCACTTCCTTTCTTTGGCGGATCGGCGTCCTGGCGGGCTGGCGTCCCTATGCTGGGCGGTTTTTGTGACCACGCTTGTTGCTGCAGTCCATTCCGCCATGACAGATCACCTCCAGACCATCG
The DNA here is from genome assembly GCF_009668275.1 of Herbaspirillum sp. CAH-3. Classification (NCBI taxonomy): domain Bacteria; kingdom Pseudomonadati; phylum Pseudomonadota; class Betaproteobacteria; order Burkholderiales; family Oxalobacteraceae; genus Herbaspirillum; species Herbaspirillum sp. CAH-3. The sequence goes on from NZ_VSWE01000022.1 coordinate 52,038, forward strand.
CTGCGGCGTTCGCCAGCGCCGTACTCTCGCAGCAACACCGCCCGCTCAGGCTGCGCTGGCGACCGCAGGAAACCCGTTTCGCGCAATGGCTGCTGGTGCAGCGGGTCGATATCGAGGAAGCCTGGCTGGAAGGACTGCAGGCGAAACTGACCTGCGTTTCCAGCGATCCTGAACTGCCGCTGCAGGCCCTGCTGGGACAGCCGCTGGGCATCGAAATGGTGACCGACCGTGGCGGGCTGCATCACACGAACGGGATCATCACCGAGGCGCGCGCAGGCCACGCCGACGGGGCGTTGCGGATCTACCAGCTCACGCTCAAGGACGCGCTGTCGATCATGGAGGAGCGCATCAATACCCGCATCTTCCGTCAACTGAGCGTACCCCGCATCCTGGAGATCATGCTGGGTGAATGGCGCCAGCGCAGCCCGGCACTGGCGGCGGCGTTTCACTTCGACCTCCATCGCCTGGAAAATCGCCGCTATCCGGTGCGCGAGATCAGTCATCAGTTCAACGAATCCGACGCGCACTTCATCAGACGCCTCTGCCGGCGCGAAGGCATCGGCTGGTACATAGCCAGCGCCCAGCCTGCGGACGATACTGGCAAGCCAGCCGATGCGGGCGTTCCGATGCACACGCTGGTGTTTTGTGATTACGCCGCGCTGCTGCCCCAGGCCGCTGCCGGCACCGTGCGTTACCACCGCGCCGGCGCTACCGAGCAGCGCGACACCATCAACGCCTGGAGCCGGCAGCGCAGCCTGGTGCCGGGGCGTGTGTGGCGCGGCAGCTGGGACTACAAGGCGGTGCGCGTGGACGAGGTGGCCAGTCAAAATGTACTCGACCAGGGCGATGCGGGCAGGGCCTTGGCCTGTGTCCTGGATGACGGGCTCATCGAGGCCCCGCACACGGCCGACGGCCAGCAAGATCACTTGCGCATGGCCCATGCCCGCATGATGGCGCACGAGGGCCGCAGCGAATCCTTCGAGGCCAGTGGCACGGTGCGCGATCTGGCCGTGGGGCACTGGTTCGTGCTGGAAGGGCATCCCGACCTACGCGGACACGATCGCACCTTGCGCGAATTCATCGTGACCTCGTTACGGCAACAGGCTGAAAACAATTTCCCCAAAGCGCTGCAGGATGCCATCGAGCGCCTGCTGCCCGCCTCCATCTGGCAAGCCGAGGTGCCGGGTGCAGCGGACATGCGCTACCGCAACCAGCTCATCTGCCGCCGCCGTAGTGCGACGCTAGCACCGCACTACGACCCGAGATTGCACCTGCCCCCCGTGCATCCGATCACTGCCTTGGTGGTCGGTCCTGCACGCGAGGAGGTGTACTGCGACGAACTTGGTCGCATCAAGGTGCAACTGCAGGGACTGCATGCGGAAGACCATGTTCATGCGCAAGGCGCGGGTACCACCGGAGAGGACCGCGACAGCGCTTTTGTGCGCGTATCGAGCGCCTGGGCGGGTGCAGGCTATGGGCAGGATGCCGTGCCGCGGGTGGGCATGGAAGTACTGATAGATTTCCTCGGGGGTGATCCCGACAAGATGGTCGTCGCCGGTGTCCTGCACAACGGCATCAACCATCCCGCCCGCTTCAGCCACGGTGGCGGTTTGCCCGGCAATCGTTTTCTCTCCGGGATCAAGTCCAAGGAGATCGACGGCGCGCGCTACAACCAGCTGCGCCTGGACGACACGCCAGGACAGATCAGCTCGCAACTGGCCAGCGAGCACCAGCACAGCCAGATCAACCTGGGTTATCTCACCGAACCGCGCCACGATGGACATGGCGATGATCGTGGCGAGGGGCTGGAAATGCGCACGGATGGGCATGGCGTCCTGCGCGGGGCAAAGGGTGTCCTCATTACGGCGCAAGCACAGGACGGTGGGCGTGGCCGCATGCTGGAGCGGGAGACCCTGCTGGACACGCTGCGCAGCCTGGAGGAACTGGCGCAGCGTTTGAGCCAGGATGCCGCCAGGCACCACGCAGAAGCGACCGATCTGGCGCAACTGGAGCGCATCAGGAAGCAACTGCAAGCATGGGAGTCGAGCGAAGGGGCCGCCGGCACAAGGCACGCTGCGGCACCCATGGTCGCCCTCGACGCGCCGGCCGGCGTGAGCGTGACCAGCCAGGACACCATGGTACTGGGCGCGACGCGGCATATCGACCTGGTCAGCCGGGACAATATCCAGCTCAGTGCCGGACGCAAGCTGCTGATGCGGGCGGGAGAACTGTTCGCTGCCTTTGCGGCCAAGCACATGAAGCTGATCAGCGGCAAGGGCAGCGTCCAGGTACAGGCTCACGAAGAACACATCGAGCTTCAGGCTGCGCGACGCATCCTGCTGGAGGCCAGCGAGGAGATCATCCTGCAGGCCCCGAAGATCAGCATCCGTTCGCGCGACAACACCGAAATCAATGGAGGCGGCAGCTTCAGCCGCTGGCACGCCAGCCTCATCGAACACGGCACCAGCGGACAGTGGCGGCAACAGGCGGCCGAGCACAATGTGCTGGGCCCGGCCAATTGTCCGCCACCGGAAATACCGCCGCCGCCCACCTATGAAGACTTGCAGCAGAGCGACAGTTTGCTGGTGCGCTTGCGCAGTCATGCGCGCCATGGAAGGCCGCTGGCACACCAACCCTATACGCTCTTCAAACAGGGGGCGCAGATCGCCGAGGGCGTCACTGACGCGGCCGGGCGATTACGGATCGAAGACCATCAGCCGGGCGACAACAGCTACTCGGTCGAGCTCCCCAACGGCTACCGCTTTGATTTGCCGGTCCACGAAGAGATCAGTGCACTGGACCAACAGCTGGCGGCCTCGGGCTACCGCAGCACTGAAGCGGACGCAGAAAGCCGCCTGCGCCATGCAGGCGCCTGAACCCCTTCCCCTTTTTGATCATCGCCATGACACAGACCTACCATCCAGGCAGCGTTCCCATCGATCTGCGCAAACGTAGTGCTACCGCAACAGCGCAATGGCTGCTGGAGCGCGCAGAAGACAGCAATTCCCCGATCTATCACGCCAACCAGCTTGAAGTGCTGATCTGTGGCGAAGAAGGATTTGCCCGCATCCTGCAGGACATCCGCCAAGCAAAGCACAGCGTGGAAATCATCTGCTGGGGATTCGACCCTGCCATGGAGCTGGAACGCAAGGGCAACACCTGGCCGCGTGGGCCGACCTGGGGGGATTTGCTCAGGGAGGTCGCGGCCGGCAAGTACAACAATGGCAAGCCGGTAGAGGTACGGGTGCTGTGCTGGAATGAGAGCCCGATCTCGGCCATGGCCAACAATACGCCGGGCTACGGCAAGCTCGACGCCCAGCAGGTCAAGCGCATCCGGCATCACGAACGACTCTCCGGAAAATCTTATGAAGCTGGGCTTTCGCCGCAGGAACGCCGTGACCATTTCAACGCTTTGTGGTTCTTTGAGGCCACTCACGGCACGCATCCTCATCTCACCTTCAAGGTCCGCGCGGGCGACGCCGATAAAGTCCGCCAGAGCTTGGCAGAAGAGCGTTCCGCCAGGCTGTCGATGACTGAGCACCAATCCCTGGTCCAAGCATCGACTGCCCATCAGAAAACAATACTCATCGACTACGACCATGCGCAGGGAGAACATGCGGTCGGCTACGTAATGGGACTGAACAGCGTCACCGATTATTGGGATACGCGAAAGCACTTGTTTTACGACCCGCGCCGGGGCCAATCGTGGGAAGGTGGCGGGGATGAACTTCCCGGGCTTAAACCGCTGCAGGACTATGCCTGCCGCATTTGCGGCGAGGCCCTGATCAGCGTGAGCAAGAATTTCGTGGATGCCTGGAATCGGGTAGCCACAGCCGACCAACAAATCCAGCGCATGCACGACCTGCGCTCACCACCGGCTGGCCTGAAGGTTCGCGCTGGCAAGGCCGCTCATCGCGCGCAGATCGTGCGCACACAGGCGGAGGAAGGCGACAAGACCATCCAGCGCCTCTATCGGCAAGCAACCAGCTTCGCGTCCAATTACATCTACATCGAAAACCAGTATTTCCAGTACGCGGAGTGGGCGAAGTATCTCAAGCAGCTGCGGCGTGATTTCATCACAGCATGGAAGGCTGCGGGGCAGCCGATGAACAAGCTCCCCGATCTGCATGTCTTCATCGTCATCCCCACTCCAGAGCGCCCGCAGATGGTTCCGGCTACGCATGAGACCGTCAAGGCGCTCGGGCACGGCACATCGATGCCCAATCAGGACAAGGAGGTGGAACGAGAGCTGGCTCTCCGGGAACGGGAGAAAGAACTGGCGACCTACGAGTTCAAGGAAAGGAAAAATGGTGCTCCGCCAGAGCTGGTGCGGGGATCCAAGCCGGCCTCTCCTGATAGTGAATCACGGAGCAATGCCGACATTGCCAAGGAGCTCGATTCCCTCGGCATCAAAACACTCGTAGCCAGTCTGTGGACCTACGATCATGCCGGCGACAGCAAAGGGGAAAAATATCGCGAGATCTACATCCACAGCAAGTTGATGATCATCGACGATGCGTTCTTTACGTTGGGTAGCGCCAACATGAATCTGCGCAGCATGGCGGTAGATGCTGAGATCAACATCGGGTGTGATGATCCGCTGTTGAGCGAGAACTTGCGATCACGAGTTTTCACTATGCACACGGACGATGCGATCAGGTGCAATGGCGGAGACGGAGGCCATCACGCTATTCAAGAAGCATTTAAGGCTTGGGTCAAATTATTGTCTGAGAACAAGATAAGTAAAGACGACCAAAAACCTTGCAAGGGCTTCCTTATCCCCTTCGAAGATAAGCGCACATCCAATATGCGAATCGCATAACTCCTGCCCATGCCAACGATCTTTATCAAAAAAATCAAATTACGCGGCACCGCCATAGGGGTCGCTTTGTTGTCATTAATCGTATTCTTTCTTCTGATATCAATGTTCATGCATAAGCTTCCCCGCAACATGTCCCTCAAGGCATTCGATCCTCATCGCAAAGAGTTTCCTTGCAATTACGAGAAGTACAGCGAGACTCCTCTTAACGAAGAGGCGGAAACCTGGTTCAGAGAAGGCCTGGCAGCCACCAGCTTTGATCTATGGCCAGACGACCGCGATTACGTGAAAGCGGCAAAACTATGGAGTAAATCCGCAGAAGAAAAGCACTGGCAAGCAATGCTGAATTTAGCCAGCTTATACATCCAAGGGAAAGGGGTGGGGAAAGATACGGAGCGAGCGGTTTCACTCGTTGAAGAAGTAATGAAGATGGGAATTCCTCGTGCCTTTGATTTTATGGGGACCCTGCATATCAATGGTACCGGTGTGAGGCAAGATGCAACTCGAGCGTATGCCTTCTGGTCTCTCGCAGCTGAAATGGGAAGTGCTGACGCTCAGGCATACCTCGGCGAAAGACTCAATGCAAGCCGTGACGACCCCGCACGCGAGACCTGGGGAAACAAGGCACTCGCCTACAAGCTGTTGGAATGCGCCCATGCTCAAGAAAACGGTAGAGCTGCGTCGATCCTGGGACTTAGCCTTGGATTGGACGGCGACCAGCAACGAGCCCTCAACATCTTGCATGACGGTGTGAAATTCGGTAGCGAGAAGAGCGCCATTTTCCTCGCAGTGAGTTTCGGCTCAGGTGATGCAACAGCAAACTCGCGCGAGGATAAAGATAGAGGAGATCGCTATGGAGCCATCGCCGACATGCTCCGCCTCAACCCCGACCTCCGCCTTCCGAACCTGGACAAGGTTCTTCCTCTACCGCCCGCCATCCTCCCCTACTGGGATGGCGAGAAGGAAACCCTGATCAATGGCGCCAAACCCGTCAAGGCGACCTCACTGGCGGACATCAAACCTTCCCCTGCTTCACTGCGCCAGGGCCGCGCTCATATCCCCGACGGCCTTGTCCTCCCCGACGAGCCGCAAGGTGGCCACCTTATCCAGCACCTGCACACCGATGCCACCATCAGCGGATTTTGGCTCGCCCAATTGGCCAAACCTTATACACCCAAGCAGGTGGCATGGAATGCCGCGCAGGTACCGATGTACTACGCACAGGGCGAATCCTTCACTCCCCCTGAAGACATTACAAAAGAGTCCGGCGTTCTTCGTTTCCACTATCTCGGCAATCCTGTTCCCAAACTGCCGGCTGCGCGGCATGTCCCCGACTGGCGAGTCCCCCAAGGCGTGTTGCGCGAAATCCACGTCCCCTCACGCGATTTGCGCTCCAGCGGCTTGCTCACTGCACCAGCCACCGGCATCTGGCATGGCGAGGTCGATCCCGCCCATCCACTGGCCAAGGTCTTCAATCAATGGACGCGCCAAGCCTATGTCGAAGAGGGGCAGCCTTTCCCTGACCCGCGTGATCGCGGCCTGGACATTTCTCCAAAAGATATCCAGTGGCAATGGCTGGATCAGGCGAATCAGCCTCTGCCGTCGGGGCGCAAGGACATCACCATCCGCAACTTCAGTCCGTCAGAACCGGCATCAACAACACGCTGAGCTACGCCAACCCACCCTTCCCCAAAGAAAAACGCCGGCTCGCAAGCCGGCGTTTTCTTCATCTCAACAAGCGCTTCAACAGGCTCAACGCTCCACAGCCAGCGCCACACCCATGCCGCCACCGATACAGAGGCTGGCCAGACCCTTCTTGGCATCACGGCGCACCATCTCGTGCAGCAGCGTCACCAGCACGCGGCAGCCAGAGGCACCGATGGGGTGGCCCAGGGCAATGGCGCCACCGTTGACGTTGATCTTGCTGGTGTCCCAGCCCATCTGCTTGTTCACCGCAATGGCTTGCGCAGCAAAGGCTTCGTTGATTTCCATCAGGTCCAGGTCCTGTGCAGTCCAGCCTGCCTTCTTCAGGGTCAGCTGCGATGCCGGCACCGGGCCCATGCCCATGATGCTGGGATCCAGGCCGGCCGAGGAATAGGCCTTTATCTTGGCCAGCACAGGCAGGCCCAGTTCGGCAGCCAGCTTGGCCGAGGTCACCACCACGGCCGCTGCGCCATCGTTGATGCCGGAGGCGTTGCCGGCCGTCACCGTACCGGCCTTGTCGAAGGCCGGACGCAGCGCCGCCAGCGCCTCAGCGGTCACGCCGTGCTTGACGAATTCATCGGTATCGAAGACCACGGTTTCCTTCTTGCCCTTGATCTCGATGGGCACGATCTCATCCTTGAACTTGCCGGCCTTCTGCGCTGCTTCAGCCTTGTTCTGCGAGGCGGCAGCAAAAGCATCCTGCTCTTCGCGGCTGATCTCGAACTTCTTGGCCACGTTCTCGGCGGTGATGCCCATGTGATACTGGTTGTAGACGTCCCACAACCCATCCACGATCATGGTGTCGGTCAGCTTGGCGTCTCCCATGCGGAAGCCGTCACGCGAGTTGTTGAGCACGTGCGGCGAGGCACTCATGTTCTCCTGGCCGCCGGCGATGACGATCTGCGCGTCGCCGCAGCGAATCGCCTGCGCCGCCAGCTGCACCGCCTTCAGGCCGCTGCCGCAGACCTTGCCGACCACGAAGGCCGGGACCATGTCAGGCAGGCCGGACTTGATGACCGACTGGCGCGCCGGGTTCTGGCCCAGGCCAGCGGTCAGCACCTGGCCGAGGATGACTTCGCTGATGGCTTCCGGCTTGATGCCGGTCTTGGCCAGCAGGGCCTTGATGACTTGCGCACCCAGATCGGCCGCCGCAATCTTCGACAAGGACCCGCCGAATTTGCCGATCGCCGTTCTCTGTGCTGCGACAATGACCACATCATCCATAACTCGCTCCTTTTATTGAAATGGCAGGCAGCCGCGCACGGCTGTCCTTCGAAAACCGGGATGGTCATCTTATTCGATTTCAGCTTGGAACGCGATATGGTGAATTTTCGGTAAATCAAACACCGCGCAGAAAGCCTCAGGCGTCTTTTCCCAGCGTGATGATGTGAATTACCGTGCGATAAAGGAGGAAGGCGGCACCATACGCGGCGCGCTTGTACCAGGGCACGTGCAGGAAGTCCGACAGGTGCACCACCCTGCCCCCGGCCGCACCGGCCTCGATCTCCTGGCGCAGGTAAGCGGCGAAGGCCGGATCCTGGACCACCACGTTGGCTTCCTGGTTGACGAACAGCGAGAGCCCGTCATAGTTGCTCGATCCCACCGTCGCCCATTTGTCGTCCACCACGGCTACCTTGGCATGCAGCTCGGTATGGGTGTATTCCACGATGCGCACCCCCGCGCGCAGTAGCTTCGGATAGAAGGAATGCGCCACCGCATCCTGCATCACGAACTGCCCTACCCCCAAGAGCAGGGTCACCTTCACCCCGCGCATGGCGGCCTCTTCCAGCGCGCGGCGCATCTTGCGGCCCGGCGCGAAATACGGATTGGCGAGGAAGGCGCTCTCGCGGGCACGCCCCAGCGCCTGCAGGTAGGCGCGCTGGATGGTGCGCCGGTTGCGGAAATTGTCGCGCACCACCAGCGCGGCCTGGGTCTGGTCATGCACCGGGCCCGGATGGCCATGGCGCAGGTGCTTGAAGTTGCGCCAGCGCGCCTTCAGTTTCATACGCCCCACACGCAGCCATTGCGCCTGGACTTCACGATAGATGTCCTGCACCAGCGGCCCCACCACGCTCACGGCGAAATCCCAACGCGGTGCGGGCAAGGGCATGGCATGGTCGCGGTCGGAGACCATGTCGTCATTGATGTTGAGCCCACCGACGAAGGCCACCTGGCGATCCACCACGCACAGCTTGCGATGGCTGCGCGCCACGCCGCGCCGGAACCAGGGATTGAAGGAGCGGTGCTGCACCCCGGCCGCCGTCAGTGCGAGGCGCAATTTGTTAGTATTTTCACGGCCCGTGCCCAGCCAGTCATTGATGACATAGACTACAACCCCGCGTGCAGCGGCCTTTTGCAGGGCTTCGCAGACCAGCATTCCCGTCTCATCGAGGGAAAAAATATAAGTTTCCAGATAGATCTCGACCCGCGCCGCATCAATCGCACTGATCAGTGCGGGATAGAAACCCGCACCACTGTGCAGCAGCGCAATCTGGTTGCCGTCGGTAAAGGCGAGGTGGCGCAAGATCAGGCCAGCTGCAGTTCGGTGACGATGGGCGCATGGTCCGACAGGCGCGCCCAAGGGCCATCCTTCAGGACCTCCGCCGTTTCCACGCGGAAACCGCGCACGTAGATGCGATCCAGGCGCAGCCACGGCATCATGGCCGGGAAGGTCCGCGCCGGGCGGATCGGCGCCGACAGGCCACCCAACCGGCGCAAGCCCTGCATCACGCCACGCGCAGTGGGTTGCGGCTGGTCGAAGACTTCGGTCACACCCAGGTTCTGGTACAGGGTGCGGCTGAGCTGGTTGGTCCAGTCATTGAAATCGCCGGCGATCAGCAGGGGCGCATCGGGCGGCGAGGACGTGCTCACCGCTTGAATGAGCGCATCGATCTGGCGCCGACGGCCCCCGGCGAACAAGCCCAGGTGGATCACGTAGCAATGCACCTCCACCCCTTCGATGGGCACCACGCAATGCAGGATGCCGCGCGACTCGTAGGCATGGTCGGAGACATCCTGGTTGCGGATGGACGCGATTTCAAAGCGCGAGATGAGGGCATTGCCATGATGCCCGTGGTCATACACGGCATTCATGCCGTAGGCCGCGTGATGAGTATCACCGGCAAGATATTCATGCTGGCCCTGCTGCGGCCAGTTGGAGGCGTGGCGCAGGGCGTTGAGGTCATGGCGGCCCTGCACTTCCTGCAGGAACAGGATGTCCGGATCCAGTTGCGCCAGCGCCTGCTTCAGCGCCAGGATGCGCGGGCGGCCGGCAAAGGAGGTCACGCCCTTGTGGATGTTGTATGTGGCAACACGCAGCTTCATCGATGCAACCTTTCTCTTGTTCTTGTCCGGTGCCGGTCGCGCCTGGCGCTGGCTAGGAGGCCAGGTAGCGCGGCAACTGCAGGATCGCCTCGGCATTGGAGGGCGAGAAACAGCGGTCGGCCGCTTCGCGATACGGCAGCCAGACATGGCGGGTGTGCTCGCGCGGGGCCAGCGTCACCGGGATGTCGCGCGGCACCAGCAGGCCAAAGACGTGTTCGGTATTCCTGGTCACGCCCGGCGCGTAGCGGTGCCGCCAGACCGGATAGATGTCATAGACATTGGAAAGTTGCCAGTCGCGCAGATGCGCGCGCGGCACGCGGTTTCCGCCATCGTGGGCCGAGTCTACGCCGAGATCGGCCACCACGATGCCGGTTTCTTCCTCCACTTCGCGTCGGGCGGTCTCCGACAAGGGCTCATCGAGGGCGTCCCTGGAGCCGGTCACCGATTGCCAGAAGCCGGGCTGGTCGGCGCGTTCGATCAACAACACGTATTGATCGGGGCTGTGGATCACCACCAGCACCGATTCGGGAATCTTGTAGGGCTTGGCTTGCGTCATGGCCTGTCCGTGATGCGGGAAAGGCTCCATTGTATCGGGACGGCAGCGTTTCAGAGCAGCGAGGCTTCGCTCTCGGCCACCAGCCAGCTGCGGAAGGCCCGTGCCGCAGCGTGCTCGATGCGGTCGCGCGGCCACACCGCGTAATAGCCGCCGCCCAGGCTGGCGTTGGCTTCACAGGCGCGCACCAGCAGTCCTTGTTGCATGCAGGCGTCGATCATGTGACGCCAGGCCAGCACGATGCCCTGCCCTTCCATGGCCAGTTGCAGCAGCACCGGATATTGGTTGGACAGGATCTGCTGTTCGATGCGCACGTCGTCCACGCCGTTGTGCGCCAGCCAGTTCTGCCAGGACATCCACTGCCGCTGCCCGTCTTCCAGCATCAGCAGGGTCTCCTGGGGCAACGCGGCGGGTGCCAGCGTGCGGCCCTTCAGATAGGCCGGGGAGCAGACCGGGAACACTTCCTCGTCATACAGGCGGCGCACCGCCAGCCCCGAGGGCGGGCCATCGCGCAGGAAGTAGATGCCCATGTCGAAATCGGTTTCGGACAGCTGGGCCAGGCTGTCATTGACGACCAGGCGCAGGTGGCAATCCGGGTGCAGGGCGCGAAAGCGCGCCAGGCGTGGCGTCAGCCACAGCACCGCCACACCTTGCGAACAGGCTACCGTCAGTTCTTGGTGGCCCTTGCGCTTCATGATGTCTTCGGTGGCTTCGGCGCAATCGACCAGCAGGCGCTGCACCAGTGCCGCGTAACGCTGGCCGCTGACCGTCAGGCGCAGTGCGCGCGGCTCGCGCAGGAACAGCTTCTTGCCGAGAAAGCGCTCCAGCTGGGCAATCTGGCGGCTGATGGCGCTCTGCGTGAGATGCAGTTCAGCCGCCGCGCGGGTGAAGCTGCCATGGCGCATGGCCGCCTCGAAGGCGATCAGCGAAGGTAAAGGGGGAAGTGGCGATATACGCATGGTCGGCGCTCCGGCTCGAAAGGTCTCATCCAGGTCGAGATGGTAGAGCGAAAAGCATGCCCACCGCAGCTTTCCGATGGTGTACGGAAAGCGGCGACGGTAAATGCGCAGTGCCGGCGATCAGCGGCTGCGGTGGATGTGCCCGGATTGCATGACCAGCGACAGGTGTTCACCCTGGCCGGTCAGTAGCGTGATGTCCTGCAGCGGATTTCCATCGACCACGATCAGGTCGGCCAGCGCACCGGCGCGCACGGTGCCCAGTTCGCCGTCGCGCTGCAGGATCGCGGCGGCGATCGAAGTGGCCGAGCGGATGGTTTCCAGGTTGCCGAGGATCTCGGCACGGATCAGGAATTCAGTCGATTGATCCTGATGCATCTCGCCCAGCAGGTCGGAGCCGAAGCCCATCTGCACGCCGTGTTCGGCATAGATGCGCAGCGAGTCACGGCCGGCCTGGCGCACCGATTCGATCTTGGCCACCGAATCGGGCGGCAGGCCCAGGCGCGCACCGTCGCGGGCCAGGGAATCGTAGGTGACCAGGGTGGGCACCACGAAGGCACCATGCTCGCGCATCACGCGTGCGGCCTCGGCATCGACCAGGTTGCCGTGCTCGATGGTGCGCACGCCGCAGCGCACGGCGCGGGCGATGGCGCGGCCGGTGTAGGCATGCGCCATCACGTAGGTCTGCGCGGCCTCGGCTTCGGCCACGATGGCGCGGATTTCATCTTCGCTGTATTGGGTATTGCCGATGGGGTCGGTCGGCGAAGCAACGCCGCCCGAGGCCATGATCTTGATCTGGGTTGCGCCCTTCTGCAATTCCTCGCGGGCAGCCAGCCGCACGGCATCCACACCATCGGCCACGCGCGCAATGGCACCGGCACGGAAGGCGCAGGAGCAGGGCTCCAGCACATCGGAACGCGGCCGGAAATCGCCATGGCCGCCGGTCTGCGACAGCGCCTTGCCCGAGGGGAAGATGCGCGGGCCCGGTACCAGGCCGATGGCGATGGCTTGCGCCAGGCCCCAGTCGGCACCACCGGCATCCCGCACGCTGGTGAAGCCGCGATTCAACATGGCTTCGACGATGGGCAAGGCGCGGATCGAAGTCAGCGAGCCGGGTTGCAAGGCATTGAGGCCCAGGTTGGCCAGCGAGGCCAGCACGTGCACGTGGCAATCGATCAGGCCGGGCATGACGGTCTTGCCGGTGACGTCGATCACGCGTGCGCCGCTCACTTCAAGAGGCGTGGCGGAGACATCGATGATGCGGTCTTTTTCGATCAGGACATCATGGCGCGGGAACAGGCTGCCCAGTGCCGGGTCGAGGACGTTGCCGCCCTTCAGGAGAATCTTGGTCATGGCGAATTTCAATGTTGTTGCAGGTACTGCGGCTCACGCACGAAGCGGGTGCCGACGAAGCTGATGGCAGCGGCGATCATCACGTAGAAGGCCGGGGCCATGTTGTTGCCGGTGGCAGCGATCAGCCAGGTGATGAAGAAGGAAGCAAAGCCGCCGAAGATGGTCACGGCCAGGTTGTAGGCCACCGACAGGCCGGTGGAAAGCACCTTGGCCGGGAACAGTTCGGAGAAAGCCGCCAGGATGGGGCCGGTGTAGGCCGCGATCAGGGTGCCGAAGACCAGCTGGAAGACCAGCAGGGTGGTCAGGCTGGGCGCGCTGTTGATCCAGGCGAACATGGGATAGGCCAGCACCAGGATCAGCGCGGCGGCACCGGAGAGCAGCGGACGGCGTCCGATGCGGTCGGCCAGGCGGCCAACGATGGGGGCCAGCACCATGATGCAGAGTCCACCCACCATGCCGGCGATGAAGCCGGTGGTTTGCGGCAGCTTCAGCACCTTCACCGAGTAGGTCGGCATGTAGAACAGCAGCACATAGGTACAGACCGTCCACAGGATGACCATCGAAAAGCTGGCCGAGGTCTCGCGCGGGAAGTTGCGGATCACTTCCTTCAAGGGCGAATCGGTCTTGTCCTTTTCTTCGAGGAAGGTCGGGGTTTCTTCGAGGTGATTGCGGATGTAGTAACCGACCGGGCCGATGATGATGCCCAGCAGGAAGGGCAGTCGCCAGCCCCAGCTGGCCAGGGCTTCCGGTTCCAGGCTGGTGGTGACGAAGGTGCCGACGGCCGCACCCAGCAGCACGGCCACGCCGATGCTGGCCTGGATCCAGCTGGAGTAATAGGCGCGTTCACGCTCGGGCGCGTATTCGGTCAGGAAGGCGGTGGCACTGCCCATCTCGCCGCCGGCCGAGAAGCCTTGCAGCAGGCGCGCCACGACGATGATGAGCGGGGCGAACAGGCCCACGCTTTCATAGGTCGGTGCCAGGCCGATCATGGTGGTGCCCACCGCCATGAGCAGGATGGTGACCGACAACGCCGCCTTGCGGCCCACGCGGTCAGCGTAGATGCCCAGCAGGATGCCGCCCACCGGACGCATGAAGAAACCGACACCGAAAGTCGCCACTGCCAGCAGCAGGGACGTCAGGTCGTTACCGGTCGGGAAGAACAGCTTGGCGATGATCACCGCGAAGAAACTGTAGACGGTGAAGTCGAACCATTCGAGACCATTGCCGATCACGGTGGCAATGATCGCGCGACGGCGCTGGTGGTTGGTGACCACCGGAATCCCGCCGGCTGGTAATGTCGTTGCTTGCATGCTCTCCCCTCATGTCAGACGTTGATATGCGGCCGATAATAGGGTCAGCGGGAGGCAGGCGGAAATGATATCTGTGCATGCAGCCATGCTCTGTACGCATGCATGCGTAAATGATATGAGGATTTCCCGTATTAATTTTTTATATTGTTTATATCTTTTATGAATCCGCTGCCGCAATGAAAAAAGCGCGTGCATTTCTGCACGCGCTTTTTGTGGCTGCCCTCTTCGATTCATCAACCCCATCGATGAATTGATGAGGAGATGAATGTCGAATCGATGAATGGCTGAATCGATCAGGCCTTCACTGCCGGCTCGGTATTGCGCAGGCGGATGTGCAGCTCGCGCAGCTGCTTCTCGTCCACTTCCGAAGGGGCGTGGGTCAGCAGGCACTGGGCGCGCTGGGTCTTGGGGAAGGCGATCACGTCGCGGATCGATTCGGCACCGGCCATCATGGTGACCAGGCGGTCCAGGCCGAAGGCGATGCCGCCGTGCGGGGGCGCGCCGTATTGCAGGGCGTCCAGCAGGAAGCCGAACTTCAGGCGGGCTTCTTCGTCATCGATCTTCAGGGCGCGGAACACCTTGCTCTGTACGTCGGCGCGGTGGATACGGACCGAGCCGCCGCCCAGTTCCCAGCCGTTCAGGACCATGTCGTAGGCCTTGGCGATGGCCGCACCCGGGTTGGTCGAGATGAAGTCTTCGTGGCCATCCTTGGGCGAGGTGAACGGGTGGTGCAGGGCAACCCAGCGCTGGCCGTCTTCGTCGTATTCGAACATGGGGAAGTCGACCACCCACAGCGGACGCCATGCGTCGTCGAACAGGCCGTTCTTCTTGCCGAATTCGCTGTGGCCGATCTTCACGCGCAGCGCGCCGATGGCGTCGTTGACCACCTTGGCCTTGTCGGCACCGAAGAAGATCAGGTCGCCGTCTTGTGCGCCGGTCTTTTCCAGGATGGCGTTCAGGGCCGCATCGTGGATGTTCTTGACGATGGGCGACTGCAGGCCGTCACGGCCCTTGGCCTTTTCATTGACCTTGATGTAGGCCAGGCCCTTGGCGCCGTAGATGGCGACGAACTGGGTGTAGGCGTCGATTTCCGAACGCGGCATTTCCGCACCGCCCGGCACGCGCAGGCCGACCACGCGGCCGCCTTCGCTGTTGGCAGCGCCCGAGAAGACCTTGAAGTCCACGTCCTTCATGACATCGGTCAGCTCGGTGAATTCGAGCTTGACGCGCATGTCCGGCTTGTCCGAACCATACATGCCCATGGCGGTGGCGAAGTCCATCACCGGGAACGGGTTCGGCAGGTCGATGTCCAGCGCGTTCTTGAAGACCAGGCGGATCATGCCTTCGAACAGGTCACGGATTTCCTGTTCGTTGAGGAAGGAGGTTTCGCAGTCGATCTGGGTGAATTCCGGCTGGCGGTCAGCACGCAGGTCTTCGTCGCGGAAGCACTTGGTGATCTGGTAGTAGCGGTCGAAGTTGGCCACCATCAGCAGCTGCTTGAACAGCTGGGGCGACTGCGGCAGGGCGAAGAATTCACCGGCGTTCACGCGCGAAGGCACCAGGTAGTCGCGGGCGCCTTCCGGGGTGGACTTGGTCAGCATCGGGGTTTCGATGTCGATGAAGCCTTGCGCATCCAGGAACTTGCGCACTTCCATGGCCACCTTGTAGCGCAGGCGCAGGTTGTTCTGCATCTGCGGGCGACGCAGGTCCAGCACGCGGTGGGTCAGGCGGGTGGTTTCGGACAGGCTATCGTCATCGAGCTGGAACGGCGGCGTCACCGACGGGTTCAGCACTTCCAGTTCGTGGCACAGCACTTCGATCTTGCCCGACTTCAGGTTGGCGTTGGTGGTGCCTTCCGGACGGTTGCGCACCAGGCCGGTGATGCGCAGGCAGAACTCGTTGCGCACCGATTCGGCGTTCTTGAAGACATCCGCGCGATCCGGATCGCAGACCACCTGGACCAGGCCTTCGCGGTCGCGCAGGTCGATGAAGATCACGCCGCCGTGATCGCGGCGACGGTGCACCCAGCCGCAGAGGCTGACGGTTTGGCCGAGCAGTGCCTCGGTAGTGAGGCCACAGTATTGGGTTCGCATGGACATGGTTGTGATTCCGTTGACAGTGTTCTTGTTGGATTTCAGAGAAGACGCTAAGGGCGAAGGCGGGGCTGGCCGGGCAGCGGACTGCCGGCCGCCCCCTCAATTCTTCGGCGCCGCCGCGTCGGTGATGATCTTCTTGTCGGTGACCATCTCGGGGGCGACCACGCCCATGGAGACGATGTACTTCAGGGCTGCATCCACCGACATGTCGAGCTCGATGGCATCGGCACGCGGCAGCATCAGGAAGAAACCGGAAGTCGGGTTGGGGGTGGTGGGCACATACACGCTGATGAACTCGCCCTGCAGGTGGTTCTTGACTTCGCCACCGGGCGTGCCGGTCAGGAAGGCGATAGTCCACGAACCCTGGCGCGGGTACTGGATCAGCACGGCCTTGCGGAAGGCGTTGCCGGAGGGCGAGAACAGCGTATCGGAGACCTGCTTGACGCTGGAATAGATCGACTTCACCACCGGAATGCGGGTCAGCAGGCCTTCCCACAGCAGCACCAGGCGGCGGCCGATGAAATTGCGCGCGGCCAGGCCGGTGAGGAAGACGATCAGCAGCGTCAGGATCGCGCCCAGGCCGGGAATGTTGTGGCCCAGCCAATGCGCCGGCCGCCATGCTTCGGGCAGCAGCAGCAGCGACTGGTCCATGGTACTGATGATCAGGTTCAGTACCCACAGCGTGATGGCCAGGGGGACCAGGATCAGCAGACCCGTGATGAAGTATTTGCGCATGGGGGAAAGGAAGACCTCGTTAGCTGGCGCTGGGGGTGGACGGTGCCGCCGCAGGGGCAGCCGCCGCCGGTGCGGGCGCAGCAGCCGGAGCCGCCGTAGCGGCAGCAGGCGCTTCTGCGGCCGCAGCGGGGGCGTCGGCGGACCCGGCGATGCCGGTGCCATTGGCACCCTTGCTGTTGGCCGTGCCACTGCCATTGCCCCGGAAATCGGTCACGTACCAGCCCGAACCCTTCAACTGGAAACCGGCCGCAGTCAACTGCTTGCGGAAACTGTCCTTGTTGCAAGAGGGGCAAACGGTCAACGCATCGTCAGAGATCTTCTGCAAGACATCCTTGGCAAAACCACACGCTTCGCAGCGATACGCGTAAATGGGCATGACTAACTCCGCAAAAAACTTCCAAAACCCTGAATTATAAAGGCTTTTGGCGGAGTTTTAGTGAACCTGCCCGCGCAGGCGATGCGCTGGCGCGACGGCATGCACCGTCGCGCCAGGCAAATTTTGCCATTTTGCAATTTTATTCACTGCCCTCGCCGGGCGGCGCGGGCACCCGGCTCAACTGTCCACCGGGGCGGCGCGGCTGCTGCGCAGCGTGTCAAGGAATTCACGGCACCACCAATGCACGTCGAAGCGGCGGATGTTCTCCATCAGCGCGGCATGGCGCTCGCGCCGTTCGCCCTGCGACATCTGCAGGGCCTGCTGGATGACCTGGGCGGCACCGTGGGTGTCGTAGGGGTTGATGATGAGCGCCTGTTTCATCTGCTCGGCCGCCCCGGCAAAGCGCGACAACACCAGGACGCCCGGATCGTCCGGATCCTGGGAGGCGACGAACTCCTTGGCCACCAGGTTCATGCCGTCCCGCAGGGGCGTCACCAGTGCCACCGCGCAGGCGCGGTACAAACCCGGCAGGCGGCGGCGCGCCACGGTGCGATGGATGTAGCGGATCGGCATCCAGTCGAAGTCGCCGAAGTCGCCGTTGATGGAACCGCACAGGCTTTCCAGCTCGCGCTGGATGTCGCCGTAGGCTTCCACGTCTTCACGGCTGGGCGAGGCGATCTGCAGCAAGGTGGCGCTGTGGCGATTTTCCGGATACAGGCGCAGCAGCTCGCGGAAGGCGCGGATGCGCTGCGGCAGGCCCTTGGAATAATCCAGCCGGTCCACACCGATCAGCAGGCGACGGCGCGAATACTCGGCCTTGGTGCTTTCATAGGTGTCACGCGCTTCCTTGGCCTGGCCCAGGCGCTGGAATTCGGACACGTCGATGCCGATCGGGAAGGCATTGGCATGCACCGTGCGGTTGAAGGCGCGAAACTGGTTGGGTCCGACCGGCTCGGCGGTTGCCTCGGCCTGGACGTACTGGGCGAAGTGCTGCAGGTCGGCGTGGTTCTGGAAGCCCACCAGGTCATAGGCAAACAGTGCGCGCATGAGCCATTCATGCGAAGGGATGGCAGTCAGGATGGGCGGCGGCGGCAGCGGGATGTGCAGGAAGAAGCCGATGCGCGCCTCGCAGCCCATGGCGCGCAGTTCGGCAGCCAGCGGGATGAGGTGGTAATCGTGGATCCAGACGATGTCATCGCGCTTCAACAGCGGAAACAATTTGCGCGCGAAGAGCTGGTTGACCCGGCGATAGCCACCCAGGTGGCCGGCTTCGAAATGCGCCAGGTCCAGTCGATAGTGGAAGACCGGCCACAGCACGCCATTGGCGTAGCCGCGGTAGTAGGCATCATGGTCTTCCTGCGACAGGTCCAGTTCGGCCAGGGTGACCGGCCCGGCCTGGTTGACGCGCAACTCGCCCTCGCCGGGCGTACCGTTCTCGACGACCTTGCCGCTCCAGCCGAACCAGAGTCCGCCGGTCTTCTTGAGGGTTTCGCCCAGGGCAACGGCCAGGCCGCCCGCAGCCGGCTTGCGGGGATCGGCGAGGCGATTGGAAACGACGACGAGTCTGCCCATCAGATCACCGCCTCCCACGAAGCCGACAGGCGCATCGCACAGTTGATGATGCCCACCATCGAATAGGTCTGCGGGAAGTTGCCCCACATCTGGCGCGTGACCGGGTGCGTATCCTCGGACAGCAGGCCCAGGTGGTTGCGCGCATCCAGCATGGCCTGGAAGATCTCGCGCGCCTGCTCCTTGCGGCCGATGCGCGCCAGCGCATCGATGCGCCAGAAGGTGCAGATGTTGAAGGCGGTCTCGGGACGGCCGAAATCATCCGGGGCTTCGTAGCGGCGCATGTAGGGGCCGTCGCAGAGCGATTTCTCCAGCGCTTCCACGGTGGAGATGAAACGCGGATCGGTGGGCGAGATCAGGCCCACTTCCACCATCAGCAGCACGCTGGCGTCGAGGTCGCGTCCGCCGAAGCTTTCGGCATAGGCCTGGCGCTGTTCATTCCAGGCTTCGGTAAGGATGCGGTCGCCGATTTCCTTGGCGCGGTCGCCCCAGTAGCGGGCCCGCTCGGGCAGGTCCACGCGGGCGGCGATCTTGGCCAGGCGGTCGCAGGCGGCCCAGCTCATCAGCGCCGAGGAGGTATGGATGCGCGAGCGGGTACGCAGCTCCCACATGCCGGCATCGGGCTGGTTGTAGACCTCGTAGGCGCGTTCACCCACGGCCTCCAGATGCTGGAAGTGCTCGGCCCCGGCGCGATGGTGCAGGCGCATGTCGTGGAAAGCCTGCGCCGCGCCCAGCACGATGTTGCCGTAGACGTCGTGCTGGAAATGTTCATACGCCTGGTTGCCCACGCGTACCGGCTGGTGGTGCTGGTAGCCTGGCAGGTGATCCAGGATCTGTTCGGGCAGCGCTTCTTCCAGGCCGATACCGTACAGGGGCTGCACGTGGCCGCCGCCGGAACGCACCACCACATTGGTCAGCCAGCGCAGGTAGTCTTCCATGGTGCCCAGCTCGGAGAGGCTGTTGAGGGCCCGCACCACGAAGAAAGCGTCACGCAGCCAGCAATAACGATAGTCCCAGTTGCGCTGGCTGCCCGGTGCTTCGGGCACGCTGGTGGTCATGGCGGCGATGATCGCGCCCGTATCTTCATAGACCGACAATTTGAGCGTGATGGCGGCGCGGATGACGGCATCCTGCCATTCCAGCGGTGTGGCCAGGGCGCGGCTCCAGTTGCGCCAATAGGCGGTGGTTTCCTGCTCGAAATCGCGGGCGGTATCGTTGATGCCGCCATGCAGGGTTTCGTCCGGGCCGAGGATGAAGTTGTAGGGGCGGCTGACCACGAAGGCGGTCTCGTCGACGATGTAGCTGATGGGCGCATCGGTATTGAGGCGCAGGGTCTGCTCCTGGCCGACATAGCGGATATGGTTGCTGCCGCGCGTCTGCGGCGGCACTTCGCGGCCCCAGTCGAATTTGGGACGCAGCACCACGCGCATGCGCGGCGCACCCGAGAGCGGATGGATGCGGCGCACCAGCTGCAGCGGACGGAAGAAGCGGCCGCGGCTCTGGAAGCGCGGCGCCAGGTCGGTGATCTCGATGCCCTGGCCCAGCGTGTCGTACAGGCGGGTGCGCAGCACGGCGGTATTGGGTTCATACCACTGCTCGCTATGGGAAAAGTTCTCCAGCTGGAAAGCCCACAGCGCGCCGTTGTCGGTGGGATCGAGCAGCGCATTGAAGACCGGATCGCCATCAAAGCGCGGCAGGCAGCACCAGACGATGCGGCCCATCTTGTCCACCAGCGCCGAGAAGGCGCAATTGCCGATCACGCCCAGCTCCAGCGAGGAGGTCGAGGGCATGTCGTGCGCCTGGGCGGCCAGGTGCGGTTGCTCGGTATGCTGCGTCTGGGAATGCGGCTGCGGTTGCGCTTCTTGCTGCGGATCGGGGCTGGGCTGGCTCATGGTTCCTCGTGCTCTGTTCTGTGGGTCAGATTTCTTGATGGAAGGCGATGTGCTGCGGGCCGGCAAAGATGCCGGCAAAACGGCTATGCGGAGGTGCTGCGCACCTCCACGCTCTGGCGCAGCAGGGCCAATACGGCGGCCGGATCAGCCAGCCGCTGCAGGGCCTGGCTGGGGCCGGCACCGATCTTGATGCCGAGTCCGCCGAAGACTTCACCCTGGGCGATGGCAAACCCGGCTTCGTCGGTGACGTCGTCGCCGATGAAGACCGGGCGGCGGCCGCGAAACGGCGCTTCATGCAGGAAAGCGGCGACGGCGTCGCCCTTGTTGATGTGCGGCTTGGCTTCCACCACCATCTTGCCGTGCAGCAGGGTGAAGCCGGGCTCGTGGCGCAGCGCGTCCATCATGGTCTCCACGCAGCGCTGTTCCAGGTGGGCGGCATGGCGGTAATGCAGCGCCAGCGCGCCGCGCTTGAGTTCCAGCTGCAGGCCGGGATGCGACTCCACCAGCGGCAGCAGGCGCTCGCGCAGGTGATGCACGTCCGGCACCGGCTGCTGCAGGATGCGGCCATCGGCCGTGCGGCGCTCGGCGCCATGCACACCGGCGGCCGGCAGGCGCAGCGGGGCCAGGAAGAAGTCCAGCTGATCCAGGGGGCGGCCGCTGACAATGGCCAGCGCGCCGTTGGACTCTTGCTGGATGCGCTGGAGCAGCGTGATCAGCTCCGGCGGCACCACGATCTCTTCAGGCTGGGGCGCCAGGTCGACCAGGGTGCCATCGAAGTCCAGAAACAATGCATCCGCAGACACATCGTAGGGGCGAGTGTGCTCAGTCATGCCATTTCAGGTTGATGGAAAGCAAATAAGTTCCGGCTTGATCTCGAATTATTGTCAATTAAATATCGAATAATGTCGAAAACCCGGGCGTTGGAATTGCTTTGACAGCACTTGGCCCAGCAGTTCTGATGACTTCCCCAAAAAGACAAAACGGCCGCGCGGCGAGGCCGGGCGACCGTTTCAATCAGGCAAGCGGGATCAGGACTGGACGCTGCCCTCGGCGGGCACCGCCACCATGGGCGGCACCGGGGCCAGCACCTGGGGCATGAGCGAACCGACCACCATGCCGCCGATGGAGAACAGCAGGCCGGCCAGCTGCGGCGGCCACAGGCCGTCGGGGGCGGCGTATTCCAGGGTGATCCAGGAAACCAGGCCGAGCACCATGGCCATCAGTGCGCCCTGGCGCGTGGCGCGCTGCCAGTAGACGCCGAAGGCCAGCGGCACGAAGGCAGCCACCAGGGTCACCTTGTAGGCGTTCTCGACCATTTCATAGATGCTGGACTGGCTGTTCAGGGCCAGCGTGGTCACGCCCACCGTGAAGAGCAGCACCACCGCACGCATGGAGAAGAGGAATTCACGGTCACTCTTCCAGGGGCGAATTTCCCTGAGCACGTTCTCGGTAAAGGTCACCGAAGGTGCCAGCAAGGTCGCGCTGGCGCAGCTCTTGATGGCCGACAGCAAGGCGCCGAAGAACATCACCTGGGCAAAGACGGGCATCTTTTCCATGATGAGGGTCGGCAGCACCAGCTGGGAATCGGTTTCCAGCAGGCGCGAGACCATGGCCGGGTCGATGAGCGTGGCCGAATAGGCCAGGAAGATGGGGATGAAGACGAAGAAGAAATAGATCACGCCACCCAGCACCGAGGCGTTGCGCGCCACTTTTTCATTCTTGGAGGACATGACGCGCTGGAACACGTCCTGTTGCGGGATCGAGCCCAGCATCATGGTGATCCAGGCGGCAAAGAACCACAGTACGTCTTTCAGTTCAGCGGCCGGCCAGAAGTTGAACTTGCCGGCCTCCGCGGCATGCGCAATGACTACGCCCGGACCGCCGACCATGCCGGAAACTTCATATCCGATATACAGCATGCCGACCACCACGATGATCATCTGCAGGAAGTCGGTGATGGCCACGGCCCACATGCCGCCCATCAGCGTATAGACCAGCACGCTGCCGGCGCCGATGATCATGCCCCAGTGCATGGGAATGTAGCCGCCCGAGACGACGTTGAAGACCAGGCCCAGCGCCTTGATCTGCGCGGCCACCCAGCCCAGGTAGGAAATGACGATGCAGATCGTCACCAGCATTTCGGCGGCACGGCCGAAGCGCTTCTTGTAATAGTCGCCGATGGTCAGCAGGTTCATGCGATAGAGCTTCTTGGCGAAGAACACGCCGACCAGGATCAGGCACAGGGAAGAACCGAAAGGATCGGCCACGATGCCGCCCAGGCCTTCCTTGAGGAAGGTCGAGGACACGCCCAGCACAGCCTCCGAACCGAACCAGGTCGCAAAGACGGTCGCGGTCACCACCGACATCGGCAGCGAGCGGCCGGCGACGGCATAGTCCTTCGAACTCTTCACATAGCGGGTGGCATACAGGCCGATTCCGACCGAGATGACCCAGTAGAGGACGACGAACCAGAGCAGTGCATTCATGCCTTTTTCCTTGCAGGGGGGGTAAGAAAAACGCGCATTATAGCGGCAACTTCCTCGCGCAAAGCCGCTTGCGGCAAGACTTTTCATCTGTCGCCCCGGGACCACAACCGGGCTGGGCAATGCGCGCGGATCGCCCGCAAGGCAAGCAAGAATTGCTCCCGCCTGCAGGACGCGGGCATTCAGGATGTATCAGGGGAGATGAAGCGGAAGTACAGCATCCCGCGCCACCGGAAGGGGTAGCGCAGGACCAAGCGGGATCAGGCGCCTTCGTTGTTGCGCTCGTAGGAGGGGCAGCCGTTCTTGCCCCACTTGCCGTCGCACAACTTCCACAGGCAGCTTTCACGGGCGAAGACCGACAGCGCGCTGCATTGCTTGACCTGCTCGGCCAGCGTCGGCACGGCCTGCACTTCGACCACTTCCGGCACCGGTACCACGGCCTGGGCGCGTTCGGCCTTGGCACGGGCATTGGCCAATTGCGCCTCGGCTTCGCGGCGCCGCTGTTCGCGCAGGGCCAGGGCGGCATCCTCGCGGCGGTGGCGGGCCTCGGCGCTGGCACGCTTCTGGGCCAGCAGATGGGCTTTTTCGTCGGCTTCCTGCTGCAGCTGGGCGATCACGTCGGGGCCAGGCGCAAGGTCGCTGGCGGATGGCTCGGCCGTCTCCTGGCTGGCCACCGGCACCACCGGATCGGCCGCGGCGGGCTTGGACAGCGATGGCAATTGCTGCATCACCGGCTTGAGCGCACGTTGCGGCCATTGGGCGCCCAGCCACATGGCCAAGCCGATGATGGCCAAGGTCAGCAGCGACACCAGCAAGGCGCCGCGGGTCGATGCCTGCACCTCGGGTTCGGTCCGCGGACCGCGTGGTCCCCGCCGGGTGGCCGGTGCGGGTTCCTCTTGCACCGCCACGGCGGGCGCTTCGTCCTGGCAAGGCAGGCTGGCGGTGGCGGCCGATGTGGCGACGGCTGCCGTCACGGCGGCGGCTGCGACCGCCGCTGCGGTAATGTGCGAGGCACGGACTTCCAGTTCTTCCTCACTGAGCGCCTGCGGCGACATCAACGGGCGTGTGCCCTCAGCAGGCTCGCTGGCTTCATGCGCCGTATTGGCGTGGCCGGCAGGCTGCGCGCCTTCGTTGGCGCCGCGCCGCTCACGATCTTCCTCTGTACGTTCCAGAACTTGCATTGGAATTCCCCTGTATGCGCTACCGGCCACCCTCCCGGCGGCCCTGGTGTGCTCCCTCACGTCCATGATGGCTGCCTGGTCTCCGGTGTCGGGCGCATGCGCCTCCAGGCGGTTTTGATGCTGCGTTTGTTTTTTGGACGGATGGCTATTTTGCGCCGAAATTTCTGAAAGGCAAAACAAAAATGCCGCTCTGCAAAAAATATCTGCAGCCCAAGCCGGGTGGGACTTGCCGGGCTATTAACAATCCCGCCTCAAACGATGTGCAAAAAGAAACGGCAGCCCGTTGCCGGGGCTGCCGCTTAGCAAAATGACAATAAACTGTGTCAGTCGACGATCTTTTCCAGCGCGAACAGGTCAGCCGGATTTTCGCGCGCACGGACCAGGTGGACCTGGTTGCCATCCACCAGCACTTCGGCCGCCCGGCCACGGGTGTTGTAGTTGGAGGCCATGGTCATGCCGTAGGCGCCGGCCGACATCAGGGCCAGCAGGTCGCCCTCGTGGATGGCCAGTTCGCGCGAGCGGGCCAGCCAGTCGCCGGATTCACACACCGGGCCGACCACATCATAGATGCGGGGCTGGCCGGCGTTTTCCTTCACTGTCTTGACGCCATGCCAGGCTTCGTACATGGCCGGACGCATCAGGTCGTTCATGGCGGCATCGACTACGGCGAAGTTTTTTTCTTCACCATGCTTCAGGTATTGCACCTCGGTGAGCAGCAGGCCGGCATTGCCGACCACCGAGCGGCCCGGCTCGAACATGACCTGGATCGGGCGGCCGTCGTACTTGCCGGCACGCCAGGCATCGACGCGGGCGAACACGCGCGCCAGGTAGTCGCCGATGGCCACCGGCTGCTCGTCGTCATAGCGGATGCCGATGCCGCCGCCGATGTCGAGGTGGTGAATGGGAATACCCTCGGCTTCCAGCGCATCGACCATGTCGATGACCTTGTCCAGCGCTTCCAGCAGCGGCGCGTCATCCAGCAGCTGCGAGCCGATGTGGCAGTCGATGCCGACCACTTCGATGTTGGGCAGGGCGGCCGCTGCACGGTAGCAGTTCAGGGCATCGTCGTAGGCCACGCCGAACTTGTTTTCCTTCAGGCCCGTGGAGATGTAGGGGTGGGTCTTGGCATCCACGTTGGGATTGACGCGCAGCGAGATGCGGGCGCGCTTGCCGAGCGACCCGGCCACCTCGTTCAGGCGCGCCACCTCGGGAATGGATTCGACGTTGAAGCAGAGGATGTCATGTTCCAGCGCCAGCTTCATCTCGTCGCGGCCCTTGCCCACGCCCGAGAAGATCACCTTGCGCGCATCGCCGCCGGCAGCCACCACGCGCAGCAGCTCGCCACCGGAGACGATGTCGAAGCCCGAGCCCAGCTTGCCCAGCAGGTTCAGCACCGCCAGGTTGGAATTGGACTTGACCGAGTAGCACACCAGCGCGCCACCCTTGCCGCCCTGGTCACGGCCTGCCGCGCGGCAGGCATCGGCATAGGCCGAGAAATTCTGCACCAGCGCCGCCTTGGAATAGACGTAGAGCGGGGTACCGAACTGGTCGGCCAGGGCTTGCAGGGAGACGTCTTCGGCGTGCAGCGCGCCATTGCGGTAGGAAAAGTGGGACATGGGGATCCGGAAAAGTCAGCGGAAAAAAGCAGTTCGGTGGAGTCGTCCGGCGCAGTCCCCGCCCTCATCACCGGGGGGACCGGCCGCGTTGCAGCGCGATGTTTCAGCCGGGCATCATCGTTTGGGGGCGTCGGCGGCCGGGGTGTCGCCAGCGGCTGCAGCGGCTCCCGATTGGACGCCCGCCTTGTCCTGGACCGCTGCCGGGGCGGCCGGCTGGGTGCGCACGAACGGGTCCGGCGGCACCTTGGGCATGTACAGCGGGCCTTTCTGGCCACAGCCGGCCAGCATCAGGACGGCGGCGCACAGCGCCAGGGAAGCTGCACAACGGGCGGGAGAATAGTGTGACTTCACGATAAAATGGCGGATTACATCGAAATCTTAGAATGACTTGGAGTGTAGCATGACCGAATCGGAATTCCTGGACCTGGCTGACGCCACCCTCAACGCCATCGAGACGGCCCTGGAAGATGCCTGCGACGCCAGCGACCTGGATGTGGAATGCAGCCGCAGCGGCAACGTGCTGGAAATCGAGTGCGTGGACAATGGCTCCAAGATCATCATCAACAGCCAGGCGCCCATGCAGGAAATGTGGCTGGCCGCGCGTTCCGGGGGCTTCCATTACAAATTCGATGGCAGCCACTGGCTCAATACCCGCGATGGCAGCGAGCTTTACGCCACGCTGTCGGAAGTGGTCAGCAGCCAGGCCGGCGTACCGGTCACCATCAAGCCCTGAAGCGGTGCGGCGCCCGCCTGTGCCCTGCCGCATCCGTGGGGCGCAGCCGGGCAGCTGCCCTGCCTGCTTCACTCGTCCACGTGAATAAATCCGCAGCATCCATGCGTCGATCCCTCCGACATCCTGCCTTCCTGTTCCTGCAGCGCGGCCTGGCGCGCCTGCGCTGGATCCTGGTGCTGACCGTGCTGGCCGTAGCCGCCGCCCTGCTGTTGCCACCGCTGGTGACACGCTTCAACCACGACCACAGCCCCCAGGCCCAGGCCGCCGAGAAAGACATGCAAGCCATCGCCGCCGGCCTGGAACGCTATCGCCAGGACAACGGCCGCTATCCCAGTGCCGCCCAGGGCCTGCTGGCGCTGGTGATCAAGCCCACGCGCGCACCGGTCCCGGCCAACTGGCCCATCGGCGGCTACGTCGAGCGCCTGCCGCGCGACCCCTGGGGCAACTCCTACCAGTACGGCGCCGAGGAAGACGGCAGTGCCTACGAGCTCTACTCCTTCGGCCAGGCCGGACCGGAAGGCGGCGCCGACGGCGACCAGGTCATCCGCCAGCACTGAAGCTGTTTCCTACCCGCACTTGCGCAACGGGGCGGCTCAGGCCGCCCCGTTGCGTTTCATCCCGGCTATCCTGCTTCAGGCCAGATCCGGGAGGGCCGTGCGCAGCCGGTACTGGCGCTGCCGGTAATTGCCTTCCGGCCCGCTGAAACCACAGTCCACGTCGCCGAACAAACGGCTGACGCGATTGATGGCCGCCCGCTGGGCTTCGGTCTGCACGGCGATCAGGCGTCGCTTGCTGCGGGCATGATGGGCGCAGATGTCGACCACCAGGCAATGGCCATAATCGGCCTGCTTGATGTCGATGAGCAGCGCCTCCGGCTTGGTCAGCCCGAAGGTGGCCGCCAGTTCGATACGGGCGCTGAGGAAGGGATTGCTGTTGCGCAGCTTGTCGCTGAGCTGGGCCAGTGCCTGCTGCGCCCATGGCTGGGCAGTCTCCTCGGCCATGAAGGGTCGCAGCGCTTCAGATGCGCTGCGCTCGCCCTGCGCGGCGGCCTGCTGCCACCAGTAGAGCGCCTTCACGTCGTGCATGGGATCGTCGCGGCGATTGCGCCAGAAGATCTGGGCCAGTTCGCACTGGGCCTCGGACAGTCCCGCTTCGGCGGCCTTCTCCAGGTATTGCTGGGCCACCTGCAGGTTGCGCTGCGAATAGATCGAGCGCGAATAAATGCGTGCCAATGCATGCCATGCCTGGGCCGAACCGCCCTCGCCGGCCAGCTGCAGCCAGTGCAGCGCCTTCTTGAAATTGGCCAGGCCCTGCTCCATGAATACGCGGTTGCCGGCGCGGTCGATCTTGGCGCACAGCAGTCCCAGTTCCAGCCGCGCTTCGACGTCGCCGGCCTCGGCCGCCAGTTCGAACAGGCGCATCAGTTGCGACAGCTCCGGCTTGGCCGCGCGTGCCTGCCACTGGCCATAGCGCAGCAGCAGCGTGGCCTCCTCGGCGTTGAGTTGTACCAGGCCGGTGGCATCCCCGTCTTTGTCCAGCTGCGCCAGCGCTGCGCTGTTGCGCTCCATCAGGCGCTTGACGAGCACCACTGCGCCCCGCGCAAAGGCCTCGCCCTGGCCCTGGTTCCATGCTTTGTCCAGCAGCGCGTATTGCGCCTGCTCGATGCCGGCGCGTGCAGCTTCCCGCACCAGCCGTTCTTCCACGGCCGAGGCAGGCAGGCCGGGCACCATGGGCTGGCCGTGACGCTGCATCTGCTGGGCCAGCAACCATTGCGCCTCATGATCGTCGCGGCTGGCCAGCAGGGACAGTGCCGCAATCGCACGCGCATGCGCGTTGCTGTCGAACTGCTCGGTATGCTCCAGCACCAGGCGTGCAAAGATGATGCCGGCCTGCGGCACGCCGGCTTCGAAGGCCTTCTCGTACCAGATGGCCGCTTCCTGCGGCGAAGACAGTTCCTTGACCTGGTCGTAGGTGATGTTGCGGCCGATGATCATCCACGCATCATCCACGCCCTGTTGCGCAGCGCGCCGCAGCCAATAGAAGGCAGTGCCCTTGCTGCGCGGCAGGCCGCTGCCGCCGTTGAGGTAGCGTCGGCCCAGGGCCAGCTGCGCACGCGACTCACCCGCACGCGCGGCCTTGATGACGGCCAGCTCTTCTCTCGTTGCCATGTTCTTTTCCTTTCTCAGCAAATCCGCAGTCGCAAAACTGCAGACGAAAACGTCCCCGCTGGCGCAGCAGGCTGCGTCAGTCCGGTGTGCATCAAAAACTAAGTATTTGGATGCGGATCCGCCACTACGTTTTGGGGCGGTGCGATGCGTGGGTCATGGAAGAGGATGAGCTCGTCACGCATCGAAATAGTGCTCTCATTAGAGCAGTGCGCAGCAAAAAAGTGCGCATAGGCGAGAGCTTATTACGCTTTCTTTACAGCCATCAAGAGCCGCTACCAGTAAGGGTTTCGTCAGCTATTCACGATGTAAAAGCGAGCTTTTTGCGGTGCCACAAAGAGGCGCTCAACATGGCTGCGGCATGCGAGACGCACCAAATTGGATGGGAATGCGAAGTAGAGAAGGGAATGTTCCATGAAAACGGGACATTGGTACCACGCACGAAAAACACTGTTACAAAAACTAACAAAATGAAACGCGTATTGAGCAAGAAAAAAGCGCCGCATGAACCTCATGCGGCGCTTCTTTTGCTCACTTGTGCATCACACTGCGCCGCCGGGAAGACGACGCAGCTCAACTCACATTAGAACTTGTGACGGATACCCACGGCGACGGCGCCTTGGTTGCCATCGGTGCCGGTGCTGTCGGAGACGCCCGGATTGACCATGTCGCTAGCCTTGGTGTAAGCCAGGAAGGCGTACAGGTCGGTGCGCTTGGACAGCCAGTAGTCGGTACCCAGGCTGACTTGGGTCAGCTTGGCCTTGTTGGACACGCCGTCGAAGTTGGCACGGGTGTGGTCAACAGCCGCCAGCAGCTTGAGCGACGGGCTCAGCGAGTAAGCGGTACCGATTTCGTAGATGTCAGCCTTGTTGGAACGGGCCAGGGTGCGGTTGGTCACCGTGGTCAGCGAGCCGACGCCCACTGCGGTCAGGTTGGCCTGGTTGTTCAGGTCTTGCTTGACGCGCGAGTAGTTACCGTACACACGTGCCGGGCCGAACTGGTAGGACGCTGCCACGTTCAGGACCTTCTGTGCGGTATTGCCGGACACGGAGCTCAGGCTGCTCACGCTGGTAGCGTTGGCAGCGGCCAGCAGGGAGGTGTCAGACGGGGTCGAACCAGCCTTGGACTGGTAGTAAGCCACGCCCAGACCCAGGGGGCCGTTGTCGTACTTGCCGCCGACGCCGAAGGACTGGCCAGCCGAGGTTTGACCAGCGGTCTCACCGAAGCCGTACATCAGGTTACCAGTGAAGCCGTTCAGGTTGGCCGTGGTGTAGCTGATGGAGTTGTTGGTACGGGTGCCTTGCAGGCGATCCAGACCGGAACCGGAGTTGCTGACCCAGCCACCGAAGTCGTTGACGGCGGTGTAAGCGGAGATGGTGTCAGCGAAGTCGGTTTGACGACCCACCAGGACGGTACCGAAGTTGCCGGCCAGACCGACCACCGACTTGCGACGGAACAGGGTGTTGCTGGTCTTGGAATCGTCCAGAGCACCGGTATCGTTGGCGAAGCCAGCTTCCAGGTTGAACACAGCCGACAGACCGCCGCCCAGATCTTCAACACCCTTGAAGCCGATACGCGAACCCTGGATGACGCCCGAGTTCAGGCCGAACTTGGTGCCGGTGCCGCCGGTGGCAGTAGCAACCTTGCTTTGGTAGACAACACCGGTATCGACGATACCGTAGATCGTGACGGAGCTTTGCGCATTGGCTGCGCCTGCGAACGCGCCCAGAACGGCGAGTGCCAGCAGAGATTTTTTCATGTGACGTCCTTCTCTAAAAATAGTCTTGAGGATCCGCACTTGCAGTCGGATGGGCAAACATTAATGCTTCTCGCCGCGCATGACTGCACCTTGGTCGATAGAAGTCATTTTTTAGACGGGAGCCAAAGATTGAAATGGCAATTGTTGTATTTTTTTATCGCCAGTTTCGCTCGTACTGATAAGGCCCCGCTTCCACATCGGCCTCCATCAAGGAAAAAGCGCCGGTATCCCTACCGGCGCTTTTCGTCATTTCTAACATTTTGATACATCTTGCCAGCAGAGCTTGCCGGGGCCTCATTCCTTTTCAGGATCACCGACCAGCTTCTTCAACAGATCCGACTTCAGTTGCTGGCGCTGTGCCGAGGCATTCTTGCGATGCGCACCCGCACCACCGGCACGCTGCTGTGCAGCCAGCGCCACCGGATTGCGTGGCTTGGATTGCGATGGCTCGATCCGAAAACTCAACTTCTGCCGTGTTCCCAAGGTCTTGTTGGCCATCGCATTCTCCTTGCCCCAGCGGGCGTCATCACCGCATCGCGTTACAGCACGTAGCGCGACATGTCCTCATCCACGGCCAGCTCGCCCAAGCGCTCGTTGACATAGTCGGCATCGATGCGCAGGCCATCCACACCGGCCTCCCCTGCCGTGAAGGAAATCTCTTCCAGCAGCTTTTCCATCACGGTATAGAGACGGCGAGCACCGATGTTCTCGGTCTTCTCATTGACCGTATGCGAGATCTCGGCCAGGCGCTTGATGCCGCTGTCGGCAAATTCGATCTTCACGCCTTCGGTGGCCAGCAGCGCTTCGTACTGCTTGGTGAGGCAAGCATCGGTGCCGGTCAGGATGCGTTCGAAATCGGCGATCGACAGCGAATCCAGCTCAACGCGAATCGGGAAACGGCCCTGCAATTCCGGGATCAGGTCGGAAGGCTTGGACAGGTGGAATGCACCCGACGCGATGAAGAGGATGTGATCGGTCTTGATCATGCCGTACTTGGTATTGACGGTCGTGCCTTCCACCAGCGGCAGCAGGTCGCGCTGCACGCCGGCACGCGAGACGTCGGCATTGCCATTCTGCGAGCGGGTGGCGATCTTGTCGATCTCATCGAGGAAGACGATGCCGTTCTGCTCGACGTTGGCGATGGCCTTCTGCTTGAGTTCTTCCTCGTTGACCAGCTTGGCCGCTTCTTCCTCGATCAGCAGCTTCATGGCTTCCTTGATCTTGATCTTGCGCGCCTTCTTGCGCTGGTTGCCCAGGCCCGAGAACATGGTCTTGATCTGCTCGGTCATTTCTTCCATGCCCGGCGGTGCCATGATTTCCATCGACGGTGCGGCGTCGTTCAATTCCAGTTCGATCTCGCGATCATCCAGCGCGCCTTCGCGCAGGCGCTTGCGGAAGGTCTGGCGGGTGGTGTTCTTGTCGTCCTTCTCACCGCTGGCACCGCCTTCCGGCGTAAAGCCGAAATCGCGTGCCGGCGGCAGCAGCACGTCCAGGATGCGGTCTTCTGCCGCATCCTCGGCACGGGTGCGCACCTTGCGCGTTTCCAGTTCGCGCGTCTGCTTGATGCCGATGTCGACCAGGTCGCGGATGATGGTGTCCACGTCGCGGCCCACGTAGCCGACTTCGGTGAACTTGGTGGCTTCGATCTTGATGAAGGGCGCATCGGCCAGCTTGGCCAGGCGGCGTGCAATCTCGGTCTTGCCCACGCCGGTGGGGCCGATCATGAGGATGTTCTTGGGCGTGATCTCGTGGCGCAGCGGCTCCTCGATCTGCTGGCGGCGCCAGCGGTTGCGCAGGGCGATGGCCACCGCGCGCTTGGCGCGGGCCTGGCCGACCACATGCTTGTCGAGTTCGGAGACGATTTCCTTGGGAGTCATATTCATGGTGGTGATCTTTTCGCTGTGACGATTCATCGGAGAAATAGGCAGGAAATGCGCACAGTGCGGCTTATTCCAGCGTCTCGATGATGTGGTTCAGGTTGGTGTAGATGCACAGCTCGCCGGCGATGGTCAGCGACTTCTTGACGATCTCGGCAGGCGTCAGCTCGGTGTTCTCATACAAGGCCTTGGCGGCCGATTGTGCATAGCTGCCTCCGGAACCGATGGCGCCGATACCGTCATTGGGCTCGAGCACGTCGCCATT
Organism: Herbaspirillum sp. CAH-3; assembly: GCF_009668275.1. Lineage (NCBI taxonomy): Bacteria > Pseudomonadati > Pseudomonadota > Betaproteobacteria > Burkholderiales > Oxalobacteraceae > Herbaspirillum > Herbaspirillum sp. CAH-3. The sequence continues at coordinate 84,804 of NZ_VSWE01000022.1, forward strand.
GCCGGTGATGACCAGGGTGGTGTCGCGATCCGCGCACAGCAGCATGGCTTCCAGGCGGCGCAGCATGCGGTCGGTGCGCCAGTCCTTGGCCAGCTCGACCGAGGCGCGCATGAGGTTGCCCTGGTGCTTTTCCAGCTTGGCTTCGAACAAGTCGAGCAGGGTGAAGGCGTCGGCCGTGCCGCCGGCGAAACCGACCAGGACCTTGCCGTGGTAGAGCTTGCGCACCTTGCGCGCACTGCCCTTCATGACGATGTTGCCAAGCGTCACCTGGCCGTCGCCGCCGAGCGCGACCTGGTTGCCGCGACGGACGGAAAGGATGGTGGTGCCGTGAAATTGTTCCATGCTTGCCTCTGTTCAATATGTGCCGGGGGAGCAGCGGAGGGACGTACCGATTCCGCATTCCTGACGAGATGGGGCTGGCCGGCCGGATTGCAAGTCATGCCATCGGGGCGGCCGCCATCCGGGCCAATATTGTACGCGCCAAGAAAAACGGGCGCCCTGGCCACAAGGCCGGGGCGCCCGTCTCAGGTGGCGGGAGCGATTACACCGAAATGGTCATCAGGCTGGCATTGCCGCCGGCGGCCGTGGTGTTGACGCACAAGGCACGTTCGGCCAGCAGGCGCCAGAGCGGAATCGCACCGTCTTCGCTGCACAGGATCAGCGGCACCAGCGCACCTTCCCGGGCGGCCAGGCGCATGCGCCATGCGGCGGCCTGATGGCTGTCCACCAGGGCGGCCTGCAGCGGCTCGGCCTCCAGCTGGCTGGCACGGCGGATGGCCGCACGCACCGGCGCAGGCAGGCCGGCCGGCAACAGCGCCGCGGTGGCTTCGTCGACCACGACCGTATTGCCGGTGGCGAAGGCGGCCGCCAGTTGATTCAAGAGCGTGCCGACGCTGGCGGCCACGCACAGCACCAGGCCGCGCGGGGCGAAGCCCAGGGTATTGCGCTCGCCGGTGGGGCCGGGCAGCAGCAGGCTGCGCTGCAGCAGGCTGTCACCATGATAGCGCTGGCCGCTGGCGGCCAGGCGCTCGTGGCCGTGGGTGCGGGCCCAGTCCAGCAGGCTGTCCAGCAGCGCGTTGGGTACCTGCGCCGGTTGCGCGCGGGTCAGTTCCTCATGCAGTTGCGCATTGCGCTGCAGGCGCTTCAGGTAGAGCGGGCCACCGGCCTTGGGACCGGTGCCGGACTTGCCTTCGCCGCCGAAGGGCTGCACGCCCACGACCGCGCCCACGATATTGCGGTTGACGTAGATGTTGCCCACGTGCGCACGCTGGGCCACGAAATCGATGGTCTCGTCGATGCGCGAATGCACGCCCAGGGTCAGGCCATAGCCGGTGGCATTGATGGCATCGATGAGCTGCGGCAAGGCATCGCGGCGATAGCGCAGCACGTGCAGTACGGGGCCGAAGACTTCCCGCTGCAGTTGCGCCAGGTCGTCGATCTCGATGACGGTCGGGGCCACGAAGGTACCGTGCTGGCAATCCTCGCCCAGCGGCAGCTGGTGCACGGCGCGCGCACTCTTGCGCATGCGCTCGATGTGGGCCAGCAGGTTCTGTTGCGCCTCGGCATCGATGACCGGGCCGATGTCGGTGGAGAGGCGGTCCGGGCGGCCCACGCGCAGTTCAGCCATGGCGCCCTTGAGCATCTCCAGGGTACGGTCGGCGATGTCTTCCTGCAGGCACAGGATGCGCAGGGCCGAGCAACGCTGGCCGGCACTGTCGAAGGCCGAGGACAGCACATCCTGCACGACTTGCTCGGCCAGGGCCGAGGAGTCGACGATGAGCGCATTCTGGCCACCGGTCTCGGCGATCAGCGGGACATCGCCATGTTCGCCGCTGCCATCGCCATCATCATGCTTGCGCTGGGCCAGGGTGCGGTTGATCAATTGCGCCACTTCGGTGGAACCGGTAAAGATCACACCCTTGACGCGCACATCCGAGGTCAGTGCGGCACCCACGGTCTCGCCCCGGCCCGGCAGCAGCTGCAGCGCAGCGCGCGGCACGCCCGCTTCATGCAGCAGTTGTACGGCGCGATGGGCGATCAGCGCGGTCTGCTCGGCCGGCTTGGCCAGCACGACGTTGCCGGCGGCCAGCGCAGCGCTGACCTCGCCGATGAAGATCGCCAACGGGAAGTTCCACGGGCTGATGCAGACCACCGGCCCCCACGCCAGCACGTTGCCGTCGTGACGCGAGGCAATGGAGTAGTAGCGCAGGAAGTCGACCGCCTCGCGCACCTCCGCAATCGCATTGGGCAGCGACTTGCCGGCTTCACGCACGGCCAGTGCCATCAGTTCGGCAATATGTTCTTCCAGCAGGTCGGCCGCGCGTTCCAGCATGGCAGCGCGCTCGGCGGCCGGGGTCGATTGCCATTGCGGGGCATAGTCGGTCGCCGCAGCGAGGGCCGTATTGACATCAGCCACCGTGGCTTCGCTCACCTGCCCCACCACTTCCCGATGATCGGCAGGATTGCGCACCACCTGCGCCGGCTGCGCAGCCAGCTCACCCGCGATCAGCGGGGCCGCCTGCCACTGGTGCCGGGCCATGGAGACGAACAGTTCACCCAGTTGTTGCAGGCGCGATTCATTGGAGAGATCGATGCCCGCCGAATTCTTGCGCTCCTGGCCATACAGCAGATGCGGCAAGGCGATGGCCGGATGCGGCACGCCGCCCTGGGCGCGCACGGTCTCGATGGGATCGGCCACCAGGCGCTCCAGCGGCACGGCCTCATCGACGATCTGGTTGACGAAGGAAGAGTTGGCGCCGTTTTCCAGCAGGCGGCGCACCAGGTAGGCCAGCAGGGTCTGGTGCGACCCCACCGGCGCATAGATGCGGCAGGCCTTGCCCAGGTTCTCGGCACCAACCACCTGGTCGTACAGGGTCTCGCCCATGCCGTGCAGGCACTGGAATTCGTAGTTGTCGACCTGGTGCTGCTTGGCCCAGTGATAGATCGCTGCCAGCGTGTGGGCATTGTGTGTGGCGAACTGCGGATAGATGACGTCGGTGGCCGCCAGCAGTTTCTGCGCGCAGGTCAGGTAGGACAGGTCGGTGTGCACCTTGCGGGTGTAGACCGGATAGCCTTCCAGGCCATCGACCTGGGCGCGCTTGATTTCGCTGTCCCAATAAGCGCCCTTGACCAGGCGGATCATCAGTCGGCGGCCGTTGCGGCGGGCCAGGTCGACCAGGTAGTCGATGACGAAGGGGCAGCGCTTCTGGTAGCCCTGCACCACGAAGCCCAGGCCGTCGAAGCCGGCCAGGTCGGGGTCGGCCACCAGTGCTTCCATCATGTCCAGCGACAGTTCGAGGCGGTCGGCTTCTTCGGCGTCGATGTTCAGGCCAATGTTGTATTGCTTGGCCAGCAGCAGCAACTGCTTCAGGCGCGGCAGCAGTTCACCCATCACGCGTGCATGCTGCGCGCGCGAGTAGCGCGGATGCAGGGCCGAGAGCTTGACCGAGATGCCCGGGCCATCCTTGATGCCGCGGCCGTTGGAGGCGCGGCCGATGGCGTGGATGGCGGTCTCGTAGGACTGGTAGTAGGCGTCGGCGTCGTGCATGGTCAGGGCGGCTTCGCCCAGCATGTCGTAGGAATAGCGATAGCCGCGCTTTTCGTTGTCGCGGCTGCTTTCCAGCGCTTCTTCGATGGTCTGGCCGGTCACGAACTGGTTGCCCAGCATGCGCATGGCCAGGTCCACGCCCTTGCGGATAAGCGGCTCGCCGCCCTTGCCGATCAGGCGCGTGATGGCTTGCGTGAGGCCGCTTTCGCTGCTGGTGGAGACCAGCTTGCCGGTGATGAGCAGGCCCCAGGTAGCGGCATTGACGAACAGCGAAGGAGATTCGCCGAGGTGCTTGCGCCAATCGCCCTTGCTGATCTTGTCGGCGATGAGGCGATCGGCAGTCTGGCGGTCGGGGATGCGCAGCAGCGCTTCGGCCAGGCACATCAGCGCCACGCCTTCTTCGGAGGACAGCGAGAATTCATGCATCAGCGCATCCACGCCGGAGGACCGGGTGCGCTTCTCGCGCACCTGCTGCACCAGCTTCTTGGCCAGTTGCTGGGTGGCATCCTTCCAGGGTTGCTGGCCCTGCACCTGCTGCAGGAGCCATTGCACGGCCTCGCGCTCGTCGCGGCGATAGGCGGCGGTGATGGCCGCACGCAGCGGGCTGGGGGCCGGCAGCAACTCGGCCTGGAAAGTGCCAAAAGGCAGGCTGGAAGCGGAGGCCGCAGGGGCGGCGGAGGCGACGGTGGTCATGGTCTGGAGTCGAAATGGGATGGAAATGGGCTACCGGATTCTATGTGCTTGATGCCAATATTAATTCTGTATTTCAGGCATCTATCCAATATTTAATTCGGTAACTATAGTTTTTACGAACTTTAATTTTCCATATGATGCCAATATGCTCCGCCTGCGCAGCACTGTCGCGGCTTGGCGGGCGGCAAGCCCCTTGGGCCGCATTCGCCGCGGGCAGGCGCGGTGTCTGCACGTTGTCCGTTCCTTTGCTGGCCGCCGAAGGTGATGCATGTCGAGGCGATGAGCATTCATCCAAATGATGTACTCAGTCTCAAAGCAAAAAAGCGCAGCCGAGGCTGCGCTTTTTTCGTTGATACATCAGATGCATCACATACATCACATACATCACATACATCACAAATGATTTATATCATTTACGAATTAATGACTGAATGAATCAACGAATTGAATCATTGACGAATCGACTCAACCCTCACCCAGATAAGCCGCCTTCACCCGCGGATCATCCAACATCTGCTGCGCCTGCCCTTCCATGGTGATCAGGCCCGACTCCATCACATAACCGCGATGCGCCGCCTGCAGCGCCAGCTTGGCGTTCTGCTCCACCAGCAGGATGGTGATCCCCTGCGCCGACACGTTGCGGATCACTTCAAAGATCTTCTCCACCATGATCGGCGACAGGCCCATCGACGGTTCATCCAGCAGCAACAGCTTGGGATGGCTCATCA